>JBDUAU010000406.1:0-15831 GCA_040004485.1 Saprospiraceae bacterium | reverse complement strand
TCATCTCCGACAAAAGTCGAAGGAAAACATATCGAGCAATATCTGCATATCCTCAATGATGTAGAGATAAGTCGTCGTTCACAGGCCAGAATGTTATCAGGTGTCAGATCTTTTTTTCAATACATGATGCTGGAAGATATGATCACTGTTGATCCGACAGAATTGGTACAAGGTCCGAAGCTGGATCAATATCTCCCTGAAGTCCTGAGCTATGAAGAAATCATGCGCATGCTTGAATCCATTGATCGGAGTACACCACAAGGCACCAGGAATGTCGCGATCATAGAGACATTGTATGCCTGTGGTCTCCGTGTTTCAGAACTGACAAGCCTTCGCATCAGTCATATCTATCCTGAATTGCAAATGATCAGAGTAATAGGGAAAAACAATAAAGAGAGACTCATTCCCATCGGCGAAAGAGCTCTTCATCAGATCAGCCTCTATCTTGAAGGAGACCGCAACCGGATGATGAATATTGATCCTGCATCTGCGGATATATTATTTCTCAATCGCAGAGGAAATAAATTATCGCGCGTGACCATATTTACAATTATCAAAGAAGCTGTCGAAAAGGCAGGAATTACAAAAACAATTTCACCGCATAGTCTGCGTCATTCATTTGCCACACATCTTGTAGAAGGAGGAGCTGACCTGCGGGCTGTACAGGAAATGCTCGGCCATGCATCAATCACCACTACCGAAATCTATACTCACCTAAATGCAGATTATCTGAGAGATACGATGAACCAGTTTCATCCATTGGGCAGATTTAATAAGTAGCAACAGATTTTTTGAATTCAGAATTTAGAGTTAAGAAGAGAATCGTGAATATAGAATTTAGACCTCTGAATTTAAAACTTAAATTTTGAACATGGAATCGGTAATGAAGATCTAAAATATTGAATAGACAAGGAAGATTAAATCAATGAATATTCAAAAATATCAGGCCGTTTTGTTAATGGCTACCGTCTTTCCTTTTTATTGTTTTCCAATCCCAAGTTTTTTGTAGCTGTAGCTGATGATGTAACAAAGATGGCAATGAGTTCGTTGTTTTCGTCGATGACACTTTGAATGATTGAATCTTCAGTATAGAGCTTTGTACGATGAACAATGGAAAGAGAGATTTTTGTTTCCCTAAGTTCTTTTAGGACCACCTTAATTTTATGTATAAAATCTTTCCTTGATTCCGGGCTTTGTGCTTCTCCATAATTTTGTGCAGCCGATGTAGCAGATCGGATGAGCTGACCACTTAAGTCGGATCCCGCAAAAGATTTTTTCAAATTTTCAGCGATCTCGATGACAGAGACTGCAAAATTTATCAATCTTTCTTCCAGATTGTTTTTCCCCATGGCGAAGTATTCAAGACGATAAAAATATTGCCTCTATTTTGAAAAAACGATCTGAATAGCAGATAATTCATCAGTTTAGCTGATAAAATTAATAATTGATAATTCCCGATTCAAGTCCTATATTAAGAGTTCTTAATTCTCTATTTATAATTTTCTTTTACATTCTCGATCCCTCATTCCCAATTCAAGTTCTTTGTTCAGAGGTCTAAATTCTTTATTCCCGATTCTCTTCTTCATTCTCCATTCCTCATTCCCAATTCAAGCTCTAAATTCAAAGTTCTCCATTCATTATTCCCGATTCTCTTCTTCATTCTCCATTCTTCATTCCCAATTCCAGCTCTATATTCTGAGATCTAAATTCCCAATTCTCGATTCCCTTCTTCATTCCTTATTCAATATTTCAAATCCAACACGAGTTTTTGCGTTCTTGAAAGATCAATATCTTTGCCCCATGTTTGTTAAAATCCCGCTGAACATATTCATCATTTCAGGCTTCTTCTGCCTATTGGGCTGTGCAAGCCCAAGGCAACCCACCGGCGGACTAAAAGACACAAAGCCTCCCGATATCATTGAAAAGGAGTCCACACCCAATAAACAAACAAACTTCCACGAAAAGGAAATCACAATTCTCTTCGATGAATGGATCACAATGAAGGATGTCTACACCCAGCTGGTGGTCTCACCTTTAATGCCTCATGATCCGGATATCAGGCAAAAAGGCAAAGCGATCATCATCAAATTGCCGGATAGCCTGAAAGCAGAGACAACCTATACAATAAATTTTGGCAATGCAATCGCAGATCTGAATGAAGGCAATATCCTTGAAAATTATGCATTCATTTTTTCCACAGGAAAAGTTTTAGATTCTATCCAGCTTACAGGTTCAGTTACAAATGCTCTGACATTGAAACCTGCAGATGGTGTTTGGGTGATGTTGTATCCGGTAGTCGAGGATAGTGCTGTCTACAAACGCAAACCCGAATACCTGTCTAAAACAAATAAAGACGGTAGATGGACAATATCAAATGTCAGAGAAGATAGTTTTAAAATTGTCGCGCTGAAAGATGACAATCAGAATTTTCTTTATGATCAGGAAGGAGAATTGTTTGGATGGCGTGATAGCATAATTTATACTTCACAACCATTGGTGCAGGTATCTGAGCTTCGGGTATTTCCCCGCGAGAATCGAAATGTGATAAAAGAAATAATCAATGTTGCACCAGGTCGATTCAAAGTTGTCATCGAAGCGCCATATCCAAAACCGATTCCTGTTTTTTTACCGGCGATTGATAGTTCGTTGACGATGTGGGATGGTGATACATTGCAGGTATATTACAATCCGGTGAAGAATTATGGCGGATATGCGATTCTTGAAGATGATTCAACTAAAATCAAAGCATCTTCATCGCCATCACTAATCAATAAACCTGCGGGAGTCAAAATCTCTTCTGTTCGGCTTCGACCCGGATCACAGGTATCCATTATTTCTGAACTTCCTTTATTGTCTGTCGATACATCCAGGATTTTATTGTCTCATGATTCGTTGGGAATCATTCCATACAGAATTGAAAAGGATATACATGATCCAAGACGAGTTGATCTCAGCGCTGTCTGGATAGAAAAGATGAGATATCATCTCACATTACTACCCGGAGCTATCATTGATTATTGGGGCCGGTCAAATGACACTGTAAAACAAATCCTCGTCGTCACAGGAGCAGATCAATATGGAGATCTCACTATAAATGTTGATGGACTTGATTCCACAAAACAATATGTCCTCCTAGTTAAAGCAGGTGAACAGATAAACGATACCTTTGTTATTGAACGCCAAAGCGCGACACAACTAGTAAAAAAAGGATTGTCCCCCGGAAAATACACCCTTGAGATGATCGAAGACCTCAATAAAAATGGTGTTTGGGATACAGGAAATTATCAGAAAAAGAGACAACCGGAACGCAAAATGGTTTTTATGCCTGACAATCTAAGAGCAGGTTGGGAATTAGAAGCAAAAGTCACATGGAATCTAAAATGAAAGCTAAAAGCATCTGATACAAAAATGGTAATGATAAATAATAATCTGCGACATCTGATTAATCTGCGGTATGAGACTTTGGACTGATTCACTTGTAAAATATTATGGCAGCCGGAAAGTGGTTGATAAAGTTTCTATTGAAGTTACGCAAGGAGAGATTGTTGGCTTATTGGGCCCGAATGGCGCAGGTAAAACCACTGTCTTTTATATGGCTGTTGGTTTTATTAAGCCAAATGAAGGCTATGTGTACGTAGATCAAACAGAAATCACATCCCTGCCGATGTTTAAACGTGCAAGATTAGGGTTAGGATACCTGCCACAAGAGGCATCCGTTTTCAGGAAGTTGAGCATCGAAAATAATATTAAGGCTGTCCTTGAATTAACAACACTATCAGCTTCTGCACAAAAAGATAAACTCGAAAACCTGCTGGATGAATTTGGACTTGCACATGTACGCCACAATATCGGTGACAGCCTTTCAGGCGGAGAGCGGCGCCGCACAGAAATAGCACGTGCACTGGCCACTGATCCAAAATTTATTCTTCTTGACGAACCCTTTGCAGGTATAGATCCAATAGCAGTAGAAGATATCCAGAATATAGTAGCGGCACTCAAAGTAAAAAATATTGGAATCCTGATCACGGATCACAATGTACAGGAGACCCTCTCGATTACAGACCGCGCATACCTAATGTTCGAAGGGAGAATATTGAAAGCAGGTACAGCTGAAGAGCTCGCCGAAGATGAAATGGTCAGGAAAGTTTATCTGGGTCAGAATTTTATTTTGAAAAATAAAATCGTCAGATGAAATTCACTTTCCTGATCTATATCCTGTTTTTATTTTTCGCGGCTTGCACTACAAGCGCTGTCACCCCAACCCGAAGCAGCAGACAGGCTATCGATTCTATTTTTAACCACCAAACCGTTTTTTTGCAATCTGAAATGGATTCATTATGTGCAGCCAGGCATGAAGTCTACTTCAAAGTAGTCGTGGATTCAATCATGAATGCACGACAATCGGAAATGAATAATCTTGTAAAGTGAAATCAAATCTTCTTAATAGTATTCCCGTTCTTCTTATTCTCATCCTTGCAGGTTGTAAAGAAAGAGTAACACAGGAACAATTGATAAATGGAGCTATCGAAATAAAATTATCTCAATGGCGGGAAACTCAAATCAAATCCTGCGATGATAAGATTTTGGCAGAAGCCGAAAAATATGTTGACTCTGTTCTTGTGGCCATGTCGCTTGAAACAAAACTCGATACAATCACCAAACCTGAAAAACCGGTCAAGCCAATTAAGCCTCCCTTCAAAGAAAAACCGGATAGTGTGATTGTGAAGAAGATTTACAAGAAAGATGAATAGCTAGTCACTGAAAGAATTTTTCAGCTCCGATTTGCTTCCCAATACTTAAACAACCTCTTATTGATCCTATCCACACGCCACGCCGGAAATTTTTTCTCTGACATTTTTAGAAAAAGAAAATTAATGCCACCGCGTGTAAAATTATTTGGAAAAGGTGGTGGCACTTTTAATCCTTCCACATTATAGATCACCAAAGCCTCAATATGGCTTTCCTCAGTTCGCTCAAAGTAGAGATAGAATACGGGTTCGGTACTGATCTCTTCTTTTAAAAAAGGCGACCCATCCATATTGAAAAAATGGGCTTTGGTCAAATCACGTCCCTCATAATCGAAAAAGTAGGCTGTTTTTGAAAAATGATAGTAATCTCTGAAGGCACGCGTATAATCTGCCAGCAAACTATCACGTTCTTCTCTGGCTTCTTCCAGGAATCGCTGCATACGAATTTTTGATGTATTGTCTGAAGATCTGGTGATCATGGACTGAAGGGTGTCGATTTTGGCTTTTGAGGAGGGTATTCTTACCAAGAGATATCCTTCCTTAAGATCATGTATTGACATGACAGGATCTACGGTCTGGGCATGAAGGGAAATGAGGCTATTCGTCGCCCATATGAAGACCCAGATCAGACAGGGTATCTTGTAAGTCTTTAATAACCCGTTAATGATGGGTAATATCAGTCGCAATTGTTGCATAGAGTATAATTTCACGCTCCGATAAAAATACAACCACCTTATGTATGCCAGTGTAGATATTGAAGCGCTTAGTCAGGAGATATACAATGAAAGTGCTTTTGTAGACAAAATCATCGAAGCCAGCGGCCGGGTCATCGTCGGTCAGTCTAACATGATCAGCAGGCTGCTATTAGGTCTCCTCGCCGATGGTCACGTATTGCTTGAAGGTCTCCCGGGTCTAGCCAAGACTCTGGCTATCAAGACACTTGCCTCCACAGTTGATGGCAGTTTCAGCCGGATCCAGTTCACACCGGACCTATTACCGGCAGATATTATAGGTACGATGATCTATAATCCCGCATCAAGCCAGTTTTCAGTACGCCAGGGGCCAATTTTTGCCCAGTTTATACTGGCAGATGAAATCAACAGGGCTCCTGCTAAAGTGCAGAGCGCTCTTCTCGAAGCGATGCAGGAAAGACAAGTGACCATCGGAGGCGAAACATTTAAGTTGAAAGAACCCTTTTTGGTCCTGGCCACCCAGAATCCAATCGAACAGGAAGGAACATACAATCTTCCCGAAGCCCAGGTAGACCGTTTTATGTTTAAAGTCAGGATCGGCTATCCTGACAGAGCTGAGGAAAGAATCATCATGCAGCGCAGCCTCACAGGTGAAATGAATATTAAACTTCAGCCTGTCGTCTCACCGGAAGCTATTCTCAGAGCAAGAAAAATAGTCCGGAAGGTGTATATGGATGAGAAAATCGAGAATTATATTCTTGATATTGTTTTTGCCACACGTCAGCCTGAAGCTATAGGATTAAGCAAATTAAAACCACTCATTTCATACGGCGCATCACCACGAGCCAGTATTAACCTTGTGATTGCCTCAAAAGCAATGGCGTTTATGAAGCGAAGAGCCTATGTGATCCCTGAAGATGTACGCCAGGTTTGTCCTGATATCCTGAGACACAGAATAGGATTGAGTTATGAGGCGGAAGCCGAAAACATAAGCCAGGAAGATATCATCAAAACTATCCTTAATAGTATTGAAGTACCTTAGGTTTCAATAGACCATCATGAGAGTACTCGCCTTCCTTCTTTTTATCTGCCTTTATTCAGGCCTTAGTTCACAGGTTACTGTTGATCCATGGATACGTTCGCAATTGGGAAAAGTAAAATGGGAACAAACCTATGAAGGCGTTCTGGCCGATTATCATCCGGTCCTCATTACACTGTCATCGGATAGTGTTCAGATAGCAGGTTACCTAATCCATAAAGGAGATAAAAAAGCACACCGACTCCTCGGTGACTGGAAGAATAAAGGTCCTTTCGAATTGCAGGAACGTGACGAATATGACAGACTCACCGGCTACCTAAAGGGAATCATCACAAAAGATCAGGTCAGGATGGAATGGATGTCCGCCGATCAAAGCCGCATGTTCAACATCATCGCATTCCCGAATACACTCATTAAGATTAAAAATTTTAAGCCAAACTCAGAATATATTCAGGTAGCTTCCTCACCTCCTGTTTCCATTTCTGTACAGAAAATGGATTACGGTATTGTATCCGGTGTTGCACATCGTAATGCAGTGTATACACGCTTTGAAGGTTATTGCCTCGATGGTACCTGTTCAATATGGAACACAGTGTTTCAAAATCCCGGAGGCGCACCTATCCGAGTACAGATGCGTCAACATGATGCGCAAACCTATAAGGTTGTAATGGATGAAAAAGAATTTCCTGCTTCACTTACGGCCAATTTCCCTCTTGTCGTTCGCCAGTTTGATAACTCTATGGGCTTTCTTGATTTTGTATATCCGCAGTTGGGAAGCAAAACATATGATGCCTGGGTGAGTAACTGGATTGACAAATCATGGACCGAAGGCGTCAAATATTTAACAACACTTAATGAGACGAGTGGCACAGAAAGACTTGTTCACCGTTCGTCGGGTTGGGTTGAAATTCTTGATGCAGGCGAAGATTATGTGAGTGGATTAGCGACATATATCAATCCGGGGTCAACACGCAGAGAATGTTTTGTGCTGTTGAAAAAAGAAGACATTATCCTTCCGACATCCGAGCTGATCAATACAGAGTCGGATTTAAAAAAAGCGGAAACATTAGCATTGAAATCATCAGGTCAGCAGAATGATGAAGAATACAAGGCATGGTTAAATAAAGCAGGTTACAAATATTTAATCCCAACCCGTGAAGGTGTGGTCATGCTCACTGAATTCAACATGATCTATGGAGATGATATCAGACTCCTGACACTTGATCAAAGTAAACTACTGATCAAAAAGAAGTACTGGCGAAATTTTGGATGGCAATAAATAATCCCTGACTAAAGTAAAGCATACGTGGACACAAGTGAACTTCTCAAGCGGGTGAGAAAAGTAGAGATCAAGACAAGGAGCCTAAGTAAAAATATTTTTTCAGGTGAATATCATTCGGCATTCAAAGGACGAGGCATGTCTTTCAGCGAAGTCCGTGCCTATCAATACGGAGATGAAGTCCGCGATATTGATTGGAATGTTACAGCACGGACAGGAGAACCACACATAAAAGTTTTTGAAGAAGAAAGAGAGCTGACGATGATGCTGCTGGTGGATATCAGCCGCTCTGTCCAATTTGGTACACATGATCAATGGAAAAATGAATGGATAGCTGAGATCTGTGCAGTACTTGGTTTTTCTGCCCTGCAAAATAACGATAAAGTAGGCCTGATCCTTTTCACAGATCAGATCGAAATGTATATTCCTCCAAAGAAAGGACGACAACATTTGCTGAGGATCATTCGTGAATTATTATACTTCGAACCTTCAGGCCGAAAGACGGATATCAATGTGCCTCTTGCTTATCTATCCAATGTCATCAAAAAGAAATGCATTGCTTTCGTGATCAGTGATTTTATTTCTGATCCTTTCGAAGACACGTTGCGTATTGCTTCCAAACGTCACGACATGGTAGGTATTCATGTACATGACCCGGCTGAGACTAATCTTCCTGATGCAGGCCTTGTCCGGATGAGAGATGTCGAGACACAGAAGATCAGTATAGTGGATACTGCAGATCCGAAAGTTCGTCATGCGTATGCGGTGAGCTATGCACACAGACTGCTTGATTTTAAAGAACAATTCAAGCGCAATCAAAGTGATATCATGGCACTGGCCACAGACCAGTCATACATTCAGGAGTTTCACCGATTTTTTAAACACCGGGCTTCCTGATGAGGTATTTCACATTCATTATTGCTATCCATTTTTGTGTATCAGGGATGAGTCAGGCATCACTGACTGTTGATCATATGCAGGCCACGATAGGTGATCAATTGAAAGCCACGATCAAAACGAATCTAAGCAATGGCCGCGAATGGATCAACATGAAAGACATCTGGCCGGATTCATCAAGACAGTTTGAAGTCATCCATGGACCTGATGTTGAGAACAGTGATCCGTCCTCCATGACAGTGACATGGACCATTGCATTGTTTGATACCGGGTGGGTCAGGATACCTGCTTTACCCCTCCTGATTAAATACCAGAATAAGATCGATACTGTTTTTTCCAATGATGTTCCTGTACAGGTCAAACCTGTTGAACCGGATTCTACAGGTTTGCTTCCAATCAAGGACATTGTCAGGCAGCCTTTCAGTATTCTTTATTTCAAAAAATATATTCCACACTTTATTGGTTCGCTTTTGCTTTTAATCGGATTGATCTATTGGTGGAGACATCGAAAGAAAAAGGAGAACATAAAAGAACAAATTGTCTACGTTCCCTTGCCACATGAATGGGCGTTCAATGCATTGTCAGATCTGGAATCAAAGCGACTGTGGCAGAGTGGGGAAGTGAAGGAGCATTACACATTGCTCACCTCCATATTGCGTGAGTATCTTGAAAGACGATATAGCATCAGAGCACTTGAACAAACATCTGATGAAATACTTGATCAATTACGTCTTCAGCAATTGAGCCCATTACTTCTTGCAGATACACAGGAATTATTATCCATATCGGATCTGATCAAATTTGCAAAAGCGGATCCAGGGATTGATATTCATGCCGCTACGATCGAACGCGTCCGCAACTTTGTAAAACAAACGATGCAGGTACCATCATTACTCACACCGGAGACGGACAAACCAGGTACAGATGCACCTGTGGAATAATCTCTCGCTCCATGACCCATGGTGGTTGTTGTTGCTGACACTGATCCCGGTGATCATATGGTACAGACGACGCAAAGGCAAGCCGGAGGTAATAGCAGCATTGGATGTACCTGTTCTTTACGAAAAAGTCCAGGACTCTTGGCGAGTCATTGCCTTCAGATTTTTAGAGCCTCTTTTCTGGGTGGCCGTGGCGGCATTGATTTTTGCAATGGCACGACCTCAGCGTGAGAATGATGAAGAAAAAATAAAGGGAGAGGGCATAGATATTTTCCTGGTGATGGATCTTTCATCCTCGATGTTATCAAGAGATTTTGATCCCGACAGATTATCTGTGAGCAAACAGGTAGCTGCGGATTTTATCACGCACAGAACTTATGACAGAATAGGTTTAGCCGTTTTTGCTGCTGAGTGCTACACTCAATGTCCGTTGACACATGATCATGAGGTGCTTGTTGATTATCTGAAGCAGCTTCAGTGTGGACAACTCGAGGATGGTACGGCTATCGGTATGGGCCTTGCTGCTGCTGTCAACAGACTGAAGGATAGTGACGCGAAAAGTAAAGTCGTCCTGCTGCTCACGGACGGTGTCAATAATGCAGGTTATATAAGACCTGCTACTGCAGCAGATCTTGCGAAGCAATTTAATATCAAAGTATACACAATAGGTATCGGCAGTTATGGACAAGCTCTGTCTCCTGTACGACGCAATGCTGATGGTCAATATCAATTTGGCTACACCAATGTCGAAATAGATGAGACATTGCTCAAACAAATAGCGGATCAGACAGGTGGAAAATATTACAGAGCCACTTCAGCAGAAGCGTTGCAACAGGTGTATGCAGAAATCGATCAATTAGAAAAAACACAAGTGGAGATCACGGTATTCAAAAGATACCAGGAGTTGTATCATGTGCCATTGATTTTCGGCCTCGTGTTGCTGGCACTGCTGTTCCTCTCAAGAGCAACCTTTCTAAGGTCGTTACCTTATTGAAATAAAAAAGGACAGATGATTCTGCCCTTTTTATTTCTTTTAAGAAGACCTGCCTCACCTGTTTTTTTGGTTAATTATCTTCAGTGCATCAATCGCTGTTTCTTCTGCGGGGTCTAACTCAAGGATCTTGTTATAATATTCTTTGGCTTTTGCTAAATCCTCCTGTTGTACCCAATAATAGGCCAGGTAATAATATGCAGCCATCAGATTTGTTTTATTCTTCGCGATTGATGCAGAATCTACAGCTACCAATTCTATATACTTCTCATAGAAAGGTTTAGTTAACCAAAAAGTATCGTTTGAAATGGTATCAATCTTGTTGGCGATCCGCGCCCGCATCCACCAGCCTGTTGCATATGTAGGAGTCGCCGTCACAACTATAGCCATGGAAGAATCCGCTTGCTGATACTGCTTAGAATTGAAATAACTTAATCCCAGATAATATTCATCTGTGTTCGATATAGGTTTCACCTCATTTTTACGCTTATAATAATTTATCGCCTGCACATAATTTGATGAATCATAATACGCTTTGGCTAACAATCCATAAATTTCATTTGATCGTGAAGGCTCGAACTCGAGATATTTACGATAGATGTGTGAGGCAGCATCAAGTAATCCAAGTTTGAAAGCTGCTTTCGCCAAGTATTCATAATCCGATGGAAATGCTTTACGATCTGCCTTTTTACTGATTTCTTCAAATAGCTTATTGCTATGTTCGTAAGAATCTTGGTATTGTCCAAGCTCATAGTGAGACCAGGCCAACCATCTGTGCAATGTATATTCTTCAGGATTGGTGAGCAATACTTTTTCGCCTTCCATATTTGCACGTTCATAATCTTTAGCCTGGAAGGTCAGGAATTTTACTAACCTCACTTTAGCATCAACATCAGAACCCGTCAGCTCTACATATTTCTCAAGCAGTGGCGTCACCATATCATATTTCTTTTCTGTGATATAGAGTTCATACAGGTCCTTGATAGGACGGGCATCGTTTGGAGAAAGCCGGATAGCTTCCTCAAGTTTTGGAATGGCCAGATCGGTTTGTTTCGCATTTGCCCATATTCGGGCAATACTGATATAGGCCTCCGTATTTGTCGGATCCTTTTCAACGGCAGTTTCATATGCAGTCATCGCTTCCCCATTGTCACCGCTCATCAGATACGCATCCCCCAGGTGTGCCCAGTATTTAGCTACTTTAGGATCCATAGAACGTGCCTGTGACAGATAATCTATGGCTTTAGCTGCATTAGGTTTCTTGCTCTGCAGATAAGCATCACCAATCAGCGCGGGGATCAGTGAATATTTCTTATTTATTTTTAATGCTGAAGCGAAATACTTTTCAGCTTCTACAGTGTTGTTCTTATCAAGTTCAAGCTTGCCTAATCCGACATTGCATTCAGCGCACTGCGCATTTGAAGACAATCCCTTCTTGTATGATTTCTCAGCCTCTGCATAGTTTTCCATGAGATAGTTGACCTCTCCGATGTAGAAGTAAGCCTGGTATGCTTTAGGATCCGATTTGCAGATCGCATTGAATGTATTGAGTGCCGCTGTGAAATTCTCATTTTCCATATACTTTATCCCTTCCTCAATGGTCTGAGCCCTTAGGCCCAGAGCCGATAAAGCGAGCACGAATACAAAGAATATCTTTTTCATTTCTGTAATGTTTAGCAATTGAAGTTGCAAAAATGCAACATGAGTTTTACCTATTGTGTTCATTTTATAACTTTTATATCCGACGTATTCCTGATTTCCAGCACACGTTCAGATTGATATAAGGGCAATAATCCTGCTTTCAGGATGATTTTTTGTCCGATTTCTCCGGAAATAAAAGACGCAAATCCTGTCCCCACATCTGTCATTCCGGTTTTACTGATGAAATACAATGGCCTCGTAAACGGATATAAATCATCCTGCAGATTGTATTGATAGGGCGTCACGAAGCCATGCTGAATGGAATCTACAGGCCGGCTGACTCCGATCAGATGTATTGAATTGAGAATCTGTTTTGTCAGACCACTGTCACTATCACTCACGTCACTCCAGTCGATGATGCCTATGGCTTCATCATGTTTCGGCAGGTAATCTAATATCTCCTTTTTGGAACCCAAAGCATAAAAATGTTTGGGCAATTTCTCCTGATGTATCAACTGAAGTATGAGATTGGATATGCCGGATTTAGCATTTTCAATGATAAATATCTTTCCGCTGGTTGAATCTTTGAACATAGACAACATCTGCTCATAGGTATACGTCGTATCCGTTTGATTTTTATTGGTTATAAATGCAAGCGCGCCTTTGGCAAAAATACTTTGTATCGGATAGCTTTGAAGCTGTTCAAGATGATCCAGCTCTTCTTTAGTCAAAGGCCTTGTGGTCATGATGGCATCGATGCTGTCTGCCAAAAACTTGCTGAACATATCATACTCATTCGTGTATACAATATTCAGCTTTGCGTATTTGTAGTTGCGTTCGAATATTTCTTCTTCCTGTTGTACAATATCTTTCATGCTTTCATCTGCGATGATAGATAGCTCACCCATGGTTGGACCTGTCATGTCCTCCGTTTTCTTAACGCAGGCTGACTGTAGCACCAGGCTCGCAAATAAAATATGAAAGAAGTATCTATGCATTAATTTTTTGGTCTTCGGTTTTATATACGGATGACGTACAGTATAACAAATTCTAAAGTTAAGACCTCGTTAAATCCAGTTAATATCCCATTAATAAGAAGGTCTGAGTTCCTGCACCCAGGACATCAGACCTTCTTTGCTTTTTATGCCGGATCAGGTTTATTTTTTCATGAATGAACGGTAAACTCTCCACATACCATATACGACAAACAATATCGAAAGGATTTCACTCCATGGAAAATCAAGTATTCGCTTACTAAAAATATAAACACCTATACCTATATATGTCAACCCAAGCAAGAAAAGAAAAACTCTGCCTGACAATGAAGACATTCATTCTTTATTGAAGTACAAACTTGATTGGGAGTGTAAAGGTCACGGGCACAGCTCTTCCGTTGTGTTTTCCCGCTTTCCATCTTGGCATGCCGTTTACAACACGGAGTGCCTCCTCATTACATCCGCCCCCAATACCCCGTACAACTTTTGCCTTTTGAATGTCACCATCCTTCGATACAACAAATTGTATGATCACCTGGCCGGAGATACCATTTTCACGGGCTATCGCAGGGTATTTAATCTGAGCATAGATGTATTTGTACATAGCTTCAGTTCCGTCAGGGAACGTAGGCATTTGCTCTACGTAGGTGAAAGGCTCTTCTTCTTTGGCTTCCTCAAGCACAGGTGCAGGAGGAGCGTCAGGTTCAGCAAGTGATGCATCTACACCACTTTCATCACCTTTTTTAGTTTCAGTGGCTATCTCTTTGTCTTTGATCTCTTCGACGGTCGGTGGAGGTGGTTCTTCTTCCTTCACCTCTTCATCTTTTTTGACGACAGGAGGAACGAATTTAATCTGGTCTTTGATCGGTGGGGGATCTACTTTTGGCGGTGGTGGAGGTGGTGGTTTCTTAGGATCTATTGGCGGTGGTTCTGCCAGAGTGACCTCCTTCATCACAAGTTCATCCTTCGTATTCGGAAGGAAACCTTTGATCATTCTTATGATCTGAGGAGAGGTTACTACCAATAGAAAAAAGAGCATACCCGTGATCATCGCCTTAGACATATGTTTGTCATACAGCTTGCGCAGTTGAAATGCACCATACGACTTATTCCGGCCATCGAATACGATGTCATCCATTGAAGTCCTCAGCAATCTTTGATTTTCCATAATCTACTCCTTTAATTCAGATAACGTAATGATGCTCCTGATCGTTTTTTTGCATAAATTATTTTCGGCTTTGGCCTGCCCTCAATGCAATAAGGGAATCAATCGGATCATTTGGGGCAAGTATAGCATACCGCTTGACGTCATTGATGGTCATCTCATCAAGGGCGTCCACAATATTCTTAAAGGTCGAGGACGGCAGAGGTTTGATCATCACAAAGAGATCATCCTTATTTCCCCATTGTGTTTGCACTTCATTCTGTCTGCGCTGGATAAATTTCCTGAGGCCAGTCGGACTGTAATCTATACTGTCCAATGAGATTTGGGTAGTCTCATCGATTGCATCAGGGGAGACATAAGCGTAGATCTTATCTCCCTTTCCGAGCATCAGCGTAGCCGTCTTGGACATTTTAATCGGCGGTTCTTCTTCTTTCTTAATGTCATCCTTTGCAGGTTTGTTCACTTCCATCGTTTTTGGTTTGTTAAACGTGGTCGCAAGCATAAAGAACGTGATCAGAAGGAAACCAAGATCCACCATAGGCGTAAGATCGACCCTGGTAGACATTTTTTTACCTCTTACCTTTTTATCTTTTTTATGGCCTCCTCCGGAGGCATTCATTTCAGCCATGATTCACACTTTTTGCTGTTGTCAATAAATGATTATTCTCTTTTTGCCCTGGCAGATGTGATCAGGTTGAACTTATTGACCTTACGGTTTTGTAAGGCATTGATCAACTTATCAAAATTTCTGTATTCAGTGGTTTTATCAGCCTTGATAGCAATCCGGAGCTGATTGTTTTCCTGTCTTGAAAACAGGATCAGATCTTCGACCTGGTGATTACCACCAGTCGTATCAATGTTAAGCCCGGCTTGAGGAGCAGTTGCTCTTTCGGCAGGAGTCTTATCAAGGAATTCAGGAAGAGACCTTATATCCATGCCCCAGGTCTCAAGAGTCCTGAACGCATCTTTTTGTTTATCTGAAAATGCAAGACTGTATTGAGCAGATAGCCGATCAAGCACTTTCAATCGGGTAGGCTGGTCATCCAAACCAAAAAATATTTTTCCATCAGGAGCTATCTGGAACAACATGATATCACGGTCAGGAATGGGAATCTGTGCCGTTGAAGAAGGTATATCAATCGCGACAACTTCCTGTGGCCGGAATTTTGTGGTCAGGATGAAAAAAGTAAGCAACAGGAAAGCCACATCACACATGGCTGTCATGTCTACTGCTGTACTCTTCCGTGGTATTTTGACCTTTGGCATGATTAATTAGATAACGGGATGAGAAGAATTAATGTTTTGCTGCATAATTCTGCGCAACACTATATCCAGCCTCATCTATACCATAGGTTAAACCGTCGATCTTCGTCGTGAAATAGTTGTATGAAATGATAGCAATCGCAGATGTGCTGATACCTAGAGCCGTATTGATAAGGGCCTCTG
>JBDUAU010000066.1:0-4698 GCA_040004485.1 Saprospiraceae bacterium | reverse complement strand
GAGTGCATTTGCAGGATTGACAGCGATGCCAGTAATAAAAAGATACGGAACTTCTGCACCTACATTTACCCAGGTAGCATACCCGGAAGCAAGTAAGGCATTTGATGTTCGATATATCGATGAACCACTTGATGCATATAAATAATTCCTGTTATTGGTGCCCTGAGCAAGACAATTCAGATTTAAACCTGTAGGAATTCCAATACTGTCCCAGGTTGTGCCTGCATTCTTTGTGCGCATAATATTTCTTTTACCTATAAATAGTGTGTCCGGATTTGCAGGATCCATTACTATAGGTGTGATCCAATTCCCTGCGCCACCCGGAACACTGAGGGTCGTAAATGATCCGGAGCCGCCTCCCGTAATGCTTTTTCCAAAAACTCCACCTTGCTGGCCCGCATACACCACGTTGGAATTTTCGTAATCAATAACCGGGGTGGTGCCATCGCCTCCATAGGCAGCATCGAAAGTGGACGTTGAACCATTTCGACGCATAGTTCCGTTATCCTGGCATCCTAAAAAATAAAGATTACTGTTCTGCGGTGTTCCTGCGATTCGATAGACCTCGGTAATCGCCATACCATTGGTCAGATTCACCCATGAATTCCCTTCATCGATAGATTTAAAAAGTCCGCCATCGCAACAAACCCACAATGCTCCATTGGTATAGGCTACATCATGAATATCAGCATGTACTATTCCCTGGACTGATGCCCAACTGACTCCCTGGTCCAGAGATCTATTGATCCATTGCAGACCTCCGAATACGTCAGTCCAGTCCAATGGATCTACCACGAGTCCTATGCAGTAATCTGCAAAAGTTCCCAATGTTGTGGCCGTATTATTCTGAACGGTCCATGTATTTGAGGACCCTGAGGATGCAGATTGCAATAATTGAATAAATCCTCCAGCCCAATTTCCCACTAAAGCATACACAATATTTGCGTTGTTAGGCGCTATCGCCAATTCAATCCTGGTCGCAGTATTTAAATTAAAATCAGCATCTGTGACTTGCGGCCAGGAATCTCCACCATCCGTAGATTTCAGGATTATTTTTTGTCCACAAGCATAGAGGATATCAGGGTCTCCCGGTTTGAATTCTATATCATAAATCACCCCTGAATATTCAAGTGTATAGTTTTGCCATTCATTTGTCGTATGATAAATACCCTGCTGGCATACAACAAACTGAATATCGTCATTTGTTGGATGGATCAATAGCTTAATGGGCACAATAGTGCTTGGATGATCAAAGCTAAAACCCGTTGGATACCATGATACACCCGCATCAGCAGAGCGAAGAATTCCAATACTGGTCACTTCCGCTTGTCCATGTTCTACGGATTCAGAAGGTGCCGGATCACCATCTCCGGTCAGGATAAAAATGACATTTGGATCAGTGGGACTAATTTTTATATCGGCAATGGCAAGCAAGGGGATATGGGGTGTAATATTGGACCAACTTGCTCCACCGTTTGTAGTTTTCCATACACCACCATTGGAACTTCCTACGTACATGATATTTGAATTCGTAGGATGAAAAGCAATCGTGTTCAGACGGCCTTGCCCGGTGGGATTTGAAGCAGGTCCAAGAAATGTCCAACTTCCGTGAGTCGATCTGGTGTCTAGTACTGTTTTTATATACCGTTGATATTCTTTCAATTCTTTCATGGTGAGGTTTTCCATTTTACCGGAAGGATATAAACGAGGTTCGAGGAACCACTCTTTTCTTTTCCATTGCTTATAGCCTCTTATCGTTGGATTTTCCTTAAAGTAATCATTAACATCCCGTTGAATAATATTAAAATCAGTCCCATCCGTCAGATTCAATCCTGTCACTGGTTGGGCGCGAAGAAACCCATTCAGAAAAAGGCATGCAACCCACAAGGAAAATAGTTTATAGTGGAAATTAGAATTCATGATCGTATAGATTTAGAAAATCGAGGAATAAAAATCAGACCGATTCGTCCGACTGATGAGCGCTTCATTTATGATTCAGCTTGTCTATTTCCGATTTCAGTAATCCGATTTCTGATTGCATATGTTTATTGATGTCATGCAGATCAAGGACATATAAAGTAAGTTCCTCGATTTTTTCCATCATTCGCTTTTGCATGTCACCGACCAGGATGCCATTCTCCTCCATTTCTTTCGCAGAAGGGATATTAGGAAGGTGTTTTTGGCTGTTAATTGATTTTCGAAGATCGTCAAGCGACAATAAGGCGTAAGAGTGGTTGAAGACATAGTCAGGCCAGTTTGCATAAGCTTGTACGCGTACTTCTTCAGCTATTATTTTACCTTTTACGGAAAGGGAGTATCCTGTAGCCAGTCCGGATGCTGATGACACACCAACACCTACAGTGCCCAGTCCAAGACCACACAGCATCAGATTGCCATCATCCTGTTGGATCCACATATCCGCTTCGAGGCCATTGTTACGGGCGACGATTTCATTATTATCGATGACAAGATTACCTGAAGTAGTAGGTCCTAATTGAATAAAACCATTGCTTGTCAATCCGGCATCAGCACCGCCAATGATTTGAAGTTTTGTAGAGGGTGTCGAAGTTCCGATACCCACATTACCGTCTCCTTTGATGCGCATTCTTTCCGTAAAAGCTGCACTTCTGCCATAACCAAATGCTATATCAGCTGATGAGACCGGGGTAAACAATTGCATAAGACTACCCTGAATCCCTAATCCATAGTGATCCGCATTAGGAAGTCCTCCTCCGCCATATAAAGATATTTTATCCCCCAGTATGCTTTGAAATGCCAGTGGATATTGAGGGGTCAAAGCACCGATACCTAACTTTCCATTTTCTGTATCAAAGGTGAATTTCCATCCATTGTTATATAGACCCCATGCACTATCAGCCTGCATACCTGCAAAAGTAGATACTGAATTATCCGTTTTATTAAACCACAACCCGGCACTTAAGCCTGCTACATGACGAAGACGGGCTCTGCCGTTGATATCAAGTTTATATAGTGGCAAAGGAGTTCCTATTCCTACATCTCCATTTCCCATAATACGCATAAGTTCAAAAAACGAAGTACTGCTTCCATAGCCAAATGCAATATCAGAAGCGACTGTATTTGTATACATCTGAAAGAGAGAGCTCTGAACACCAAAGCCATATCGGGAAGTCGCGGAATTATAAAAAAGATCCAATTTGTTTCCGGTGATATTCGCAAAGCTCAAAGGGGCATTTGGGGTCGTATTATTAATTCCCACATTCTGTGCAGAAACCGGTGTGTCGATAAAGAATAAACCAGTGAAGATGATGGCTATTGTCAAAATAATTTTCATGATCAATGTTTTGAATTTATTTGAGATACAATTCCCTTGAAAGGATTTCATATGGCGTATCGATTCTGATACGAACACTTTGGTCTGTCATGGATTCGATATCGATCAGGTTATTTCCGCTGGCCAGTCTAACCGTCTTCAGCAATTCTCCTTTGATACTGAGGAGTGTTGCCGTCATGGCAATATTGGTTTTATATGGGATGGTGACTTTCAGCCAATTCCCATGATTCATTTTTTCAATTCCCAATTCAATCTGACCCGGCACAATATTTTTTTTTGTAGGGCAAAACTATATTAGCTTGTTAAGGCTTCAATGATGAGAATAGAAGATGGGAAAGGTGGCTTAGAATTCGGAGCTAGTCGCTGAGAATTTGGTTTAGCCCTTTTTTAAGCGGGCCAGGAAGTCGGTTTTGCGACGGCGGCTGATCTCGACTTTATGTCCTTGCTTCAGCATGACATATCCACCGTCGATGGTCTGCACAGATTCCACATGATGCAGATTGATGAGGTGCGATTGATGGATGCGAAAGAAATCATGATTGACCAGTTGTTCTTCAAACTCCTTCAGAGTTTTGCTGATGAGAAGTTTTGGGCGATTGGTGAAATAGAATTGTGAATAATTATTGTCCGCTTCTACACGGATGATGTCCTCTGTATTGATCAGCAGCATTTCATTGGAAGTAGTCAAAGTAATGCGTGAGGTGGAAGGTATTTTCAATTCATCAGTATGCTCATGATTAACCATACATTTTTGAATGGCATCAAAGACATCCTGGGGCGAAAGTGGTTTCACGAGATAATCTGTGGCTGCAGCCTTAAGCGCCGGAAGGGCATATTTTTCATGTGCCGTGGTGAAAATGACATGAAAATTTCGCTGTGGAAAATGTCTTAGCACTTCAAGCCCGCTCATGACAGGCATCTCCACATCGAGAAATACCACGTCCGGTTGTAAAGTATCTATTTCCTCAATGGCTTGCCTAACATCAATTGTACTTCCAACCAATTGCACCTGTGAAGCGAATTTTTTTTTCAGCAGTGCAGCTAATGCATCTACAGCCTGCTGCTCGTCGTCCAGGATATAACATTTAAGCATTTGCCTGGTAGTTTATGGGAATGCTGACGATGACAGTTGTCCCGGAAGGCACGTCATTGTTTTCTTTATCAATGATCTTTACTCCTGCCGTTGAAGTGCCGGTTTGTAAATGACTTATACGTTGTTGGGTGATATCTGTTCCCATGGATATTTTACCTGTCTTGAATTCGTTTGATGCGGCCTGGTTAAAGTTACGTCCTACTCCATCATCATCGATGATAAATTCAAGGGAATCCTCTTTCCTGTTTATACTGATTTCGATGTTTCCATGCTGTTCCTTCTTATTCACTCC
>JBDUAU010000461.1:0-4700 GCA_040004485.1 Saprospiraceae bacterium | reverse complement strand
TTAGGTGTGCCACACCTAGGTGTGCCACACTGTCCTAAGTGGTTGATAATCAAGATCCCCGGATAGTTATGCACATTCAGATGTGGAATCCGTATTTTTCATTCAATTGTCAATATAGTTTTGAAAAAATGGATGTTTTCTTTCATCAAACTGCCTGGTCCGTATTTAACCCAGGCGATAAGGTCAGATCGTATTCAAAAAAATACTTCTGATTGGTCCTAAAATTGTAATCGGGGCGGGTATAAAAAGAAAATAAAAACATATTAAATAATTATCTAATGTATTACTTTTGTCAAAATCAATGATTTAATTCAATGAAAAAAGGTTTTGCCGCCGTGCTTCTGATATTTATGGCATATCTCCATCTATGGGCTGGGGATAGTCCGTATTTCTTAAGTTGCGAAGCCAAAGCAGGTGATGGTGTTATTATCCTTCTTAATCGGTATGATCTCGATGAATACGATTGCAATGTTGACAAATTTCTTGAGCTTAATAGCCTGAAGAAAACAGAGGCCCTTCTGGAAGGCAAAAAATATCAACTCCCGGTATTGATCTATCACTACAACGGCAAAAGCATCCGCAGCACCCTTTCCATTAAGGATATGGAAACTGCCAAACGCATAGCCAATTACAATGACCTTATTTTAAAACGCAATCTTCGTAAAAGTGACTACGAAAGCAGCGGCATATTATGGGTTCCTTTTCATGAATTGAATTGCCCTTCCCCATCTTCAAAACCCATAGAACCTGAGCCAAAGTCGGTGAAAGTTTCAGGAACAGTGCATAATGAAATGACAGCGATATTCGGTCCTGAATATGCACATCTTGACAAGCAAAGCGATGCACTTAAAGGAAGAGTTTTCTATATCTCCAGCGGACATGGCGGCCCTGATCCGGGAGCGATCACAAAAATAGGCGGACATATGATCTGCGAAGATGAATACGCTTATGATGTTTCACTCCGACTGGCCAGGAACCTGATGGAAAATGGTGCTATAGTTCACATTGTCGTCCAGGATGAAAGCGATGGCATCCGCAATGATGATATCCTGACCTGTGATACGGATGAAAAAACAATGGGTACCCTGGAGATGCCTCTCAATCAACTCGCTCGTCTGAAGCAGCGCACCAATGCCATCAATAACCTCTACAATCAATACCATAAATCAGGTATAAAAGAACAGACACTCATCTGTATACATGTAGATTCCAGATCAGAAAGTGAACGCCAGGATGTATTTTTTTATCACTTTGAAAATTCAACTGCAGGTAAGAAACTAGCCACTACGATGCAACAGGTGTTTGAAGAAAAATATGCACGATACAGACCGGGCGCTCATTTTGAAGGAACTGTTTCTTGCAGAAATCTTTATGAGTTGCGCATTCCACAACCTACGACGCTGTACATAGAGTTAGCCAATATCAGAAATGAATATGATCGCAAACGTATTCTCCCTTCGACCAATCGTCAGGCATTAGCGAATTGGTTGTGCGAGGGATTGATGAAATAACTATTCGACGAAGGTTGCGCCTACGTCTGACGTTTTTTTCTTTTCCGCCCTTTCTACCTTTTCTACCATTTCTGCCTTTTTAAGTGTACATCAAATTACACCCCCGCATATCACTCTGATCAAGTCTTCCCAGTACATCAAAAGAACCATCAGGGTATGAAATGCCGATATCGTCCGTTGCAATAAATGCACATGTATCTAAATTGCCAAGATCGATAATATTGAGCGCACCTCTCTGACCATAATTTGTCAAATTCAATGGATCACTTATGTCTCTTGTATTGATTTTCATCGTAGGGCCGGGAGTAAAATGTTCATGATTCATGTAAGCCTGAGACATAAGTTCGGTCATTCCATATTCACTTGCAATGTGCAGATCAGGATGATGAAGTTTTATCTTTTCATACAGTTCTTCTCTTGTCAATTCTTGTCGTCGCCCTTTCATACCACCGGTCTCTACGACAAAAAAATTTTTCCAGACAGGAACTTTATATTCTTCAAACAAATCAAGAAGTGCAAAACTTACGCTAAGTAAAATCGTTTTTTTATTTTTCAATTTCAGATCATGCAGTGCATTTATGATTTCAAAATTTGGAGAAGGGTAAAATTTATGTTCAGAAGAAGGTTTGATTTGCATGAAGTGATGAGCCATATCTACAAGTGAAGAGTCTGGTCTTTCCAGATAAGATGGTAAGAGTGCAAGCCATGTATAATCTTCAGGTCTGTCAAAACTCTCTTTAAAACACATTTCAGAAATCTGGTGATACCATTCAAGACTTCGAACGTGATGCTGACTTTGAATCGTCCCTGTGGTACCACTACTTCTGAAAACAGCTTCAGATGACCAAAGTCCTGTCTTAATCTTATGCTCCCGAAACATCACAATAGGCAGATAAGGAATCTGGTCAATTCCATGTATTTTAGATGGATTCAGGTTTAAGCGATCACAATACGAATGATATAGGGGGTTGTGTGCATACTGGTACTTCCAGACATCCATCGCAACAGTCAGGAAGATCTCTTCGTTAATATTGTATATTCGGTCCGCTAATACTTGTCGTTCAATCTCAGATGAATGCATCGGTTTCAAAAATAGGTCTTTTGCTGCTCCTGTCACTGGCAGGCTGGCAATGTCTTGATTCTCCGAACTTTCCGGATACACCTGCGATTCAATTTATCAGCATTTCAAAAGACACCCTCAACCAGGGTATTTTCCAGGAGGATTCGCTGATCGTTCAATTCAGCTTTACAGATGGCGACGGTGATATCGGGCGAACGAATCAGGGGACTTCCAATGATATTTTCTTCATTGACGAACGCACCGGCACACTGGATAACACTTTTGGAATTCCTGAAATACCAAAGGAAGGTGCAGGCAATGGAGTTGAAGGCGTCGTGAAAATCGTATTGTTTTCAACTTGTTGTATTTACAACGATGGCTCAGATCCTTGCCTACCCAATCCTTCAGTTCCGTTTGATACCATTCAATACCGGATCTATATCACCGACCAGGCTGGCCATAAAAGCAATGAAATATTAACTGATCCGATTATTTTGAGATGTAATTAACTCTCTTGTACAGATAACTCGTTACTTTTTTCACTTTTCACTTATCGCTACTCGTTACTTGTTACTCGTTACTGATTATTCATCTCCTACTCCACCTCACCCACAATTGTCCTTACCGCAGCTTCCACGGTCCATTTTTCATTACCCACAAAAACCTGGTCATCAACTACAATAACCGGTCTTTTCAAAAATGTATATTCTTTTAGCAGGTATTTTCTATAGTCATGCTCCTGCAGATCGTCATGCTTCAATTTCATTTCGTGATACAATTGCGCACGTTTACTGAACAAGGCTTCATAGGACCCAACAAGTGCTTTCAAATGATCCAGTTCGTCTTCATCAATCGGCGCCGTCTTGATATCATGTTTTTCGAAACCATTAAGGCCTCCGAGTTTTTTAATAATGTCCCTGCATTTGTCGCAGGTGCCGAGGTGGTATATCTTTTTCATGTGGGAGTTCGTCTAAATTCAGATTTCGTGACTAAAAATAATCATTCTCAGACATTCATCCAGGATACATTTTCTGGTTATTTTTTTGACTGATCGGAGAGTCAATAAAGGAGCCGAAGATTGTCCTGCCCTCTGCACTCTGCTCTCTGCCCAATGCTTTCTTATCTTTGACTACGCATGAATGAATCCGAACTTATCCTCAATCCCGACGGCACTGTTTATCACTTATCCCTTCTTCCAGAGGAAATAGCCAACACAATCATTCTCGTGGGTGATCAGGACAGAGTACCTAAAGTTTCAATGTATTTTGACCGTTTTGAGGTGAAAAAACAAAAAAGAGAATTCGTCACGCATACGGGATGGATTGGAGCGAAAAGAATTACTGTTGTTTCTACTGGCATTGGTACGGACAATATTGATATTGTCCTCAACGAACTGGACGCATTGGCCAATATTGATTTCAATACACGCCAGATTAAACCACATCTTCAATCATTATCCATTATCCGCATTGGCACATCTGGTTCTATTCATCATGATGTTAACCTCGACGATATAGTTGTTTCGAAATATGCCATTGGTACTGATGCATTGGGCCATTATTATGATGTGCAACAACAACCTCATCCGCTTCTTCCTGCATGGTCCTACCTGACAGGCAGATATGCATTTGACCTAAGCAAATTCCCATCCGAATATATCGAAGGAATCACATTGACATGTCCGGGATTTTACAATCCACAGGGAAGAATCTTGAGAATTACACCGGTATATAATCTTCCATTGGATGATTTAACATCAATAAAAATCAACAACACCCGCATTACAAATTTAGAAATGGAGACTTCAGGCATTTATTTATTAGCTCATCTCCTCGGCCATAAAGCCATTTCATTCAATGCCATTCTCGCTCAGAGATTAGATGGAAAATTCAGTAAAAATCCGGATAAAATAATCGATGCATTGATTCAACATGTATTGAAATGGATTACACTGATGAATTGAACTTACAATTGGAATCGTTTCTAAAAGAAAGTAATTTTGGTATCAATTTCTCGTTTTACAACAAATTTATCTCCTTTCAATTCCATTAATAATATTTGCTCTTCCTCTGATTCAAAAGATGTAGCATAATAATGGATAATAAAATCTGTCGATGTTGAGGTTTTAT
>JBDUAU010000312.1:0-4705 GCA_040004485.1 Saprospiraceae bacterium | reverse complement strand
ACCTTCACAATAAGGGTGATGGAGGTTTTGAAGACATTTCGATCCAGGCCGGATTAAAGGGCGTGACAGGTGGTCTCAATATTCGTCATGCTGATTATAATAATGATGGATTCCCTGATGTATTGATTTTACGCGGTGCATGGTTGAGAGACCAGGGTCGCATTCCAAATTCACTGCTCAGAAATAATGGCGACGGAACTTTTACTGATGTGACGGTCAGTGCAGGAATCTATTCAAAACGTCCAACACAAAATGCAGTGTGGGCAGATTTTGATCTCGATGGCTGGCTTGATTTATTTATTGGAAATGAATCCATTCCGGCAGCAGGTGCAGCATTTAATTTTCCATCTGAACTTTATCATAATGAACATGATGGCACATTTAAAGAAGTATCCAATGCGGCAGGACTTAACATAAATTCTTTTGTCAAAGGAAGTACGGGTGGTGATATCAACAATGATGGATTACCTGATCTGTATATTTCGAATCTCAATGGTGCCAATTTGCTTTTCCTGAATACATCAGATAAGACAGGAATTCATTTTCAAAATATTTCTGCCACTGCTGGGATTGGTGAACCCTATGTCTCGTTTCCAACATGGATGTTTGACTATGACAATGATGGTTGGCTTGATATTTTTGTTTCAGCATATTCAGATGGCTCGGAGGATCTCCCTGGAAAAGTTTTGCGTGCATATGGCAAAAAAGATGATCCTTTCAGGCCACGGCTTTATCATAATAATCATGACAATACATTTACAGATCTCAGCTCAAACATGGGTCTGACAGAACCTGCATTCTCAATGGGCAGTAATTATGGGGATTTGAATAATGATGGGTTTCCTGATTTTTATCTTGGGACAGGTGAGCCGAATTTGAAATCAATTGTACCGAACAAAATGTATTTGAATCGAGAAGGTAAATATTTTGATGATGTCACCTATGCAGGAGGTTTTGGAAATATTCAGAAAGGACATGCAGTGGGTTTTGGTGATTTTGATAAAGATGGTGATCAGGATATTTATGTGGTGATGGGCGGAAGTTTTGAAGGTGATGTATATGAGACACTTTTTTTTGAAAATCCGATGCCACATGACAACCATTGGATCGTGTTGCGCCTTGAAGGTGTGGCATCGAATCGTTCTGCAATCGGTACACGTGTTGAAGCTGAGATCACTGAAAATGGGAAGCCACGAAAGGTATATGAAATGGTTTCTACAGGTTCCAGTTTCGGAGGCAACAGCCTTCAGGTTGAAATGGGTCTGGGCAAAGCTGAAACGATAACAAATTTAAAAATCACCTGGCCTGTTAAAAACAATAATGTTCAGGAATTCAAAAATGTAGAAATCAATAAAGCTTACTCGCTGAAAGAAGACGGCATATTAGAAGCTGTAGGTTATGAATATGTGCCTTTCAAAAAGGATGGAGGAATGCAACATCAGCATCAGATGTAGACTCTCCATGATCCGATTTAAGCAATAATGAATTGCCCCCGAATATAATATCATGATTCGCCATTGGATGTATAGAACCAGAGCTGTTGAATTGTCACTAGATTTATCCATTAGATATGCAGAACAAGAGCTCTTGAATTACCACTAGATTCATCTAGTGGGCCCGATAGCTCATGAATTACCACTAGATGAATCTAGTGGGCCCGATAGCTCTTGAATTGCCACTAGATTCATCTAGTGGATGTATTTTTTGTAAATTGCAGAATTGTTTTATGCCTATTTCTTACCCCCCTCATGATATACATTTCCAAATTAACCGGATCCCTGTTTTTAACCGGTCTTTATATCTGCTTACTTATATCCTGCAGGGAAAATTCATCCTCTGTTTCAGCAGAAAAAGGAAACACCTCTCCTGAGCGTACAACTGCCGAAATTAAATTAGAAGCTCTTCCCACATCAGAAACCGGCATCAATTTCGTCAACCAGATCAATGACGAAGGTATGATCAATATTTTTACATGGCATTTTCTTTACAACGGAGGGGGCGTCGCAGCGGGAGATATCAACAACGATGGTTTGCCTGATTTATATTTTTCAGGCAATATGACGCCTGACAAATTATATCTCAATAAAGGAAATTTTAAATTCGAAGACATCACTGCGAAAGCAGGAATCGGAAAACAAATCTGGTCAAGCGGCGTGACCCTGGCTGATGTCAACGGAGATGGACTTATCGATATCTATGTTTGCAAAAATTCACCGACAGGTGTTCCGGACAACAACCGGAATAAATTGTATATCAACCAGGGAAAAAATAAATTTTCAGAAGAGGCGTCCAAATATGGTATCGATGACATCGGCTTCAGCACACAAGCCACTTTTTTTGATGCAGACCAGGATGGTGATCTTGATATGTTTCTTGTCAATCAACCATTCGACGAATTCGCAAGACTTGTCAACAAGCCCGAGGTGGTAGCTAACTATACACAGACCAATCGTTTTTTCTTTTTTGAAAACGGAAAGTTCGTAGATAAGACGGCTGTGCTGGGGATGCTAAGTTCACGCTATGGTCTGAATGTATCACTGGGTGATTTTGATCAGAATGGATGGACGGATATGTATATCTGCAGTGACTATCATCATGCAGATTATCTCTATCTGAATACGAACGGGACATTCACAGATGCGCTTCAGACACATACAGGCCACATTTCATTTTATTCGATGGGATCAGATGTAGGTGATGTCAACATGGATGGTCTGCCTGACATATTCACTTTAGATATGGCATTCGAAGATCACGTTCGATCGAAGACGAACATGGGTTCGATGTCACAAACCAGGTTCTGGGAGATCGTCGCCGATCATCAGCATTATCAGTACATGCAGAATGGATTACAGATCAATATGGGCCAGGGATATTTTTCAGAGATGGCACAGATAGCCGGTATTTCAAAATCAGACTGGAGTTTTTCTACACTATTTGCTGATCTGGATCTTGATGGTGATCAGGATATACTGATCACAAATGGTGTCCTGCGCGATGTGCGAAATAATGATTTTAATGATTTTGTAAAAGAAAAATATCAGAACAGGGTCGGTCCTCAAAATTATCTTGAAGTACTCAGTAAACTTCCATCAACACCGATAAAAGATATCATTTTTACCAACGAAGGCAATATGCATTTTTCAAAGCTTCCCGCTGAAAATGGTTTTAATACAGCTGATTTTTCTAATGGTATGGCCTACGCAGATCTGGATCGTGACGGGAAACTGGATATCATCGTCAATCATGTGAATGCACCGGCCACGATTTATAAAAATATAAGCCACACGGATGGTCATTTTATAACTGTCAAACTAAAAGGACCGGGAACGAATGTTGATGGATTGGGGTGTTCGGTGATTGTCTACACAGGTGATAAAAAACAGATCAGCACCATGCAGACCACAAGGGGATATTTTTCAGCAGTCGAACCACTTATCCATTTTGGATTAGGCCAGGTCACTGAAGTGGATTCGGTGAAAGTCTATTGGGACCACAAGTTGATGAGTGTACTGACGAATATTCCTGTAGACCGCGAATTGAAAGTCAATTATGATAAAGATAAAAAAGTGCCTTTCCGACTCGATCCCATCAACGGGTTCATGATGGCTGATGCGAATGCAGTTCAGCATGAAGATGTGGATGATCTATTCGATGATTATAGCAAAGAAGTTTTATTGCCTTACAAGCTTTCACAAAACGGGCCTCATATTTCTGTAGGGGATATCAATGGTGATGGAAATGAAGATATTTTCATAGGTGGTGCAGCAGGTTATGCAGGCAATATCTATCTCGCTAAAACGGACGGAACATTTGCATTAACCAAACAACCTGCATTGGATGCAGATTTAAAAAGTGAAGATCAGGAATCTGCATTTTTTGACGAGGATGGTGATCGGGATCTTGATTTGATCGTGATCAGCGGCAGCTATGAATTTGAAGAAGGTAATCCATTACTCCGCGACAGAATCTATCTCAATGATGGAAAAGGACATTTTGCAAAAGCGGGAAATAATGTACTTCCGGGTTTTCTAATCAATGGCCAATGCGTTGAGGTATTTGATGCCGATGGTGATAAAGACAATGATTTGTTTATTGGAGGTCGTTTGATCGGAGGCAAATATCCAATGCCCGAATCTTCAAAACTATTGATCAACCAATCGGGACGATATACGGACAAGACAAGTACACTCGTTCCATTCTTAAATAAATTCGGAATGGTGACAGATGTGGTGCAGGATGATATCGATAAAGACGGGGATATAGATTTACTTGTGGTAGGTGAATGGATGATGCCGACATGGCTCATCAATGGAGGTTCAGCCGGTTTCACAGCCCAACCAATAGAAGCTGCCGGCACAGGATTGTGGTGGACTATTGAAAAAGGAGATTTTGATAAGGATGGTGACACTGATTTTCTGTTAGGCAATCTTGGATGGAACAACAAATTCGGTGGCTCGAAAGGGACCAAGCTTGAAGTCTATGGAAATGATTTTGATCAGAATGGAAAATTCGATGTCGTGCTCGCCAATACAAAGCAGGACAAATTGCTTCCCGTTCGTGGAAGGGAATGTACTTCTCAGGAGCTGCCTTTTGTCCTTAATAAATTCCCTAACTATCAAAGTTATGCGAATGCAAGTTTCAACGATATTTTCTCTGCAGATATGTTGAAGAATAGTACGCATAGTAAACTTTCAACGATGAC
>JBDUAU010000344.1:0-16002 GCA_040004485.1 Saprospiraceae bacterium | reverse complement strand
ACAGCTATTGGTACAGAAGGATTCACAACGTATTATGTAAAATCATCTTTAACTACTGATTGCAATGGAATATGTGGTACCGTCACTGTAAATGCATGTATTGACCCTAACAATATGAATCTCTGCACGGACTGTGCTGCTAATATGCAAACTTGTGGAAACTGCTTACTTCCTTATCCTGGCAATAATCCGGATCTTGATTCCGGTTGTTATGCACTCAAACTCATTTTTATATTAGATGAATCAGGTTCGATTTCCGGCAATCAAACAGATGTCAAAAATGGTGTACTGGCCTTCCTCAATGCATTAAATGGACAAAATGCTCAGGCTGCATTAATTGAATTTTCAAGCACAGCCACATTAGTAAATGATTATACGACTGTAAATAACACATACATAACCAATATCACAAATTACTTCAATGGTATTCCGTTTAATGGCCAAACGTATTCTCCAGGCGGGGGAACTAACTGGCATGATGCTATGAAAAAAGCAGATGCACTGGCGATTTCGGACTTGGTTTTATTTTTTACAGACGGAGAGCCAACTGTGTGGACTCAAGCAAATGGAGTCACAAGTGATTGCGGTAATGGTGGATCAACACAACCGCCCGAAATCGTAAATCCTGTCAAGATTGCTAACAAGATGAAAGGTGAAGGAACGCATATGTTCATGCTGGGTGTTGGGACGGGTATTAATTCTTTGAACCTGCAAAGAATGAGTGGATTTACCGCTTACCAGTCAGGCATAAATACGATGGGTACATCAGATTATTCGATTGGTAATTTCGTAACTCTGGCTAACGACCTTCATAATTTTGTAATTGAGCTTTGCAGGACCACAATCATACTCTTAAAAGATGTCCTTGGCCCTATTTGCAATGGTCAGGTACAGTTCAGGTTCAGAGTAGTTAATACCGGAGTCCAAAGTAGTGCAACAAGTGTTTTCGTTCAGGATACATTTCCTGCAGGTTATGCCAACCCTACCTATACAGGCCCTCAAATAAAATTTTGTGTAGGAGCAGGGTGTATTCCTCCACTCCCGGCGAATACATTTAACTGGGTTCCATTCTCCGTAGACCCGGGAGATACAGTAACACTCATACTTACAGTTGATGTCATTCCGGGTAATTATTCAACAGGACCGTACACAAATATTGGATGGGTCTTTGCAGAAAATGCTGATACAGCCAGTGCTACCTTCCCGGGTAATCTTTTGACAGTAGATTCCCCACCCACTATTATATGTCCGGTGAATGTGACCATACAATGTTCTGCAAGCACACTACCTGCTAACACAGGTATGGCATCCGGATCAGATCCCGACGGGCCACTTCCTGCGATCACATATACAGACGTGTCTGCCAACGGATCTTGTCCACAGGCACATATCATAACACGCACGTGGAAAGCAACCGATGTCTGCGGTAATTTTGTAACATGCATCCAGGTCATAAATCAAATCGATACAACACCTCCTTCAGTAGGATGTCCATCAAATGTGACTGTGGATTGCGCAGCGAGTACATTGCCTGCCAGCACCGGGAATGCAAATCCAACAGATCTTTGTGATCCGAGTCCTACTTTAACGTATACGGATGTCATTGTTCCTGGCGCATGTCCGGCAAACTTTACGGTGAAAAGAACGTGGTCAGCAACAGACCATTGTGGAAACAATAGCACATGTCTGCAGACGATCATTGTGAATGACAATACACCACCACAATTCATCTGTGAAGACAAAATAATTTTATGTTCGGAAAGTATTTTGCCCAGCAATCCTAACCTGGGAACTCCTGTAGCTACTAATAATTGCGGTGGCACAAGTACAGCAACGTACTCGGATTTATTTGTATACATGGCCACGCCACCAATATGCAGCATCATTCGCACCTGGACAATAACAGACAATTGTGGAAATAGCGGCACATGCAATCAGCTGATTGTCATCAAAGACCAAAGTATACCTGTTATTTTTTGCCCTCCGAGTGTAACTATCGCATGCACAGCCAGCACACTGCCAGGTAGCCAAGGTTCTGCTACAGCTACTGACAATTGTTCGATCTCACCGGGCATCTCGTATACAGATGCTATCACTGTGACACCTACATGCCCTCAGGACTATAGCATAGCACGTACCTGGAAAGCTACAGATGAATGTGGTAACTCTGCCTATTGTACACAGAGTATAACCGTGATGGATATTGTCGTACCCACGATTACTTGTCCGGTCAATGTGACGATTGCATGTACAGTCAGTACATTGCCTGCCAGTACCGGCACAGCTACAGCTGTAGACAATTGTTCTACCCTGGCGATCACATCAACAGATGTAGTGGTCACAGGTGCATGTCCGCAGGAAACTATTATAACGCGTAAATGGAAAGCACAGGATGCTTGTGGTAATTCAAGCACATGCAATCAAATCATCACCGTTCATGATACTTCACCTCCATCATTGTCTTGTCCGGCTAATGTAACTATACAATGTACAGCCAGTACTTTGCCTGCTACCACCGGCACGGCCACGGCTTCTGACAATTGTTCAACATTTGATATCACATCTACAGATGTCATTGTCATCGGAAGCTGCCCACAGCAAAAAACAATAACACGTACATGGAAAGCAACGGATGCCTGCGGAAATTTCAGTACGTGCAATCAAATCATCATTGTAGTGGATACATCACCTCCAGGGGTGATATGTCCTATCAATGTGACGATTGATTGTGCATCAAGCACTTTACCGGCAAATACCGGAACTGCATCTGCAACCGACAATTGCTCTACGTTCGGTATCACATCTACAGATGTCATTACCACAGGAATTTGTCCACAGGAGAAGACCATCACGCGTACATGGAAAGCAACAGACGCCTGTGGAAATTTCAGTACATGCAATCAGATCATCACCATACATGACAGCACAGCTCCGGCTATCTCATGTCCTTCAAATGTGACTGTTGAATGCACGGCCAGCACATTGCCTGCCAATACAGGCGCATCGACAGCCACAGATAATTGTTCAACATTTGCAATAACGTTTACAGATGTGACTGTGGCCGGAGGCTGTCCGCAAGAGCGAATCATAACACGTACATGGAAAGCAACTGATGCATGTAATAATTTCAGTACATGTATGCAGACAATCACTGTTGATGACAGTACCTCACCTGCCATATCATGTCCGGCAAATATGACTATTGAGTGTACCGCAAGCACCTTGCCTGCCACTACAGGTACTGCAACAGCCACGGACAATTGTTCTACAATCACCATCACATCAACTGATGCAATTCTTCCCGGAGATTGTCCGCAGGAAAAAACAATTGTACGGAACTGGAAGGCAACTGATGCATGCGGAAATTTCAGTACCTGCAACCAAACAATCACTGTTGATGACAGCACACATCCTTTGATGACGTGTCCGGTGAATGTAACGATCGAATGCACAGCAAGTACACTACCTGCCACTACAGGTGCGGCAACAGCTACAGATAATTGCTCAACATTTGCAATCACGTCTACAGATATTGTTACTGCCGGTTCTTGTCCGCAGGAAAAAACAATTACAAGGACTTGGAAAACTACTGATGCATGCGGCAATTCATCGACGTGTGTTCAAACCATATTCGTTGATGACAGCACTCCGCCTCTGATCAGTTGTCCATCAGATGTGACAGTACAATGTATCTCAAGTACTTTACCGGCGCAGACAGGAAGCGCTACGTCCACAGACAATTGTGATGTAGCTCCTGTAATCACGTATGGTGATGTAACGATGAGTGGCCCTACACCACATGGCTACTCCATCATCAGGACATGGATCGGGACAGATGCATGCGGTAATAGCAGCACATGTGTTCAACATCTGCGGGTAGAAAATCCACTTGATCCTTCGATCACGGGTCAGGCTACAGATACAATTTGTTCTGGAGATACTGAAATATTCCAGGCACAAAATCAGGGGCTCGGTAGTGTCACTTATCAATGGAGTTTTGGATCGGGTGCATCTCCTGCTACAGCTTCAGGGATAGGACCTCATACAGTGACCTATACTTACAATGCTACAAATGGTACTATCGGTGCATGGGTGTTGTTGACCGTAAGTTTTCCGGGTTGTGCATCGGTGACAGATACTGTATCCAATATTCATGTCAATCCGATACCGGATGCAGCGATCATGGCGGCTATAGATCCTTTATGTTATTTCAGGTTCAGGACATTCAAACCAGTTGCTCCGCAGGTTCCGGGTTATTATTATCATTGGGATTTTGGTAGTGGCGCAAGCTTGCCTCCGACGACGGGATACGGACCGTATAATGTAAAATATTCAACCATAGGTGCAAAAACAGTACAACTGATTGTTTTTGCAAATGTTCCGGGTGCTTCCTGCGGAGATACAACAACGATTACATTCAATGTCATCACTTGTCTCGGTAGTGTGACAGGAAAAGTAATAGATACGCTAAACGTAGGGATACAAAGTGTAAATGTCAGGTTGTTTGTGGATAATAATTTTGATGGTCTTCCGGATCCTAATATGGGTTCTGTAAAAAGCGTAAATACAGTATCCTCCGGAGTTTTCTCGATGACAAGTGTTATACCTGGTGAGTATGTGATTGTCCAGACACAACCCATAGGCTATGTTTCAAAGAGTGATATAGACATTACGAATGATATGGACTCTGTAGTGAATATTAATTTAAATGACAACATTATTCCTGCTACAATAGAACCACAGGAAAATGATGCAGACAATATATTCACGGAGAAAAAGGTGGATGGGATCGTGAATGGTTATGTATTTACAGATCTGGATAATGATCTGATTGTTGACAATGGAGAAGGTCTTGCGGGTGTGACCATCACACTCTATAATGATGTTAATCACAATGGAATACCCGTGGCAGGTAATATCATCAACACTAAGCAAACTTCAATACTCGGATACTATGAATTTGGCAATCTTCCTAATGGGGATTATATCTTAGTTGAAACAGAACCTGTAGGATATGTCTCTGCTCAGGATATTGATATCTCCGATGATAATGATGTAGTCCCCAATACCAATATGACTAATGACATCATACCTTTCACTATAACGCTTGCAGAGACAGATGCGGATAACTATTTTACGGAGATCCAGGTCTGTGGACAGATGGTCACTAATACAAATGATAACGGGCCGGGGTCGTTGAGGTATGTCCTTGATTGTGCTGACCCGGGTGATACAATTTTATTTGCCCCTTCATTGCAAAATCAGACTATCCATTTGAATACATCGAGGATTGAAATCAACAGGAATATTTATATCTATTCTAACCTGACACCGAGAGTCAAGATAAAATCGGATATTTCCGGAGCGTTCCTCATAGATGCCGGGTTTACAGTTGAATTTAAAAATATCGATTTCATCAGTGGTTTGAGCGGGTATCCTGGTGCAGCATTTGAAAACCAAGGCCACCTGATTTTGTGGGATGCAACTATAACCAAAAATGTGCTTTTACTTCCCAATAATCCTTTGATCTACAATACCAGTGCAGCTATGATGACAGTTAAGGGAGGGATCATGATTGACAATCAATGATATGCTTTGATCTGAAAATATTTCTTTAGATAAAAAAAATGACGGCCAACTGACCGTCATTTTTTTTAACCTGTAGAACTGATTTTATCAGTAAGAAATCTTAACACTGAAGAGCATCAAGAGATGCTCGCTCATCATCAATTGTTTGTTGTAAAGCAGCTGATTGTTCGGATGGAATACAACCCTTATGATCTTCAAGAGCATTCAGGTAATTCGTAACTGCCGTCTTATACGCATTACAATTTGCGGTAGTAGGATCGTTGCCGTAGGTAGCTGCTGCAGTTGATACAGTGTTAAGTTCATCCTGGACTTCTGTTACCCAATTGCAGGTTACAGGATCTTTCTTGCATGAGCTGACGAATGGAATAGACATAATGCATATTCCTGCAATAATTTTTTGAAATGTATTCATGATGTTTATGTTTTAGTGATGTAAGATATAGCTAAATGGTTAATAAACAGTTCATTATTATCTGAAAAGAACTAAAGTTATTTGGATGGATCCATGACAAACCGAAGTAGATTTAACTTATAAAAACTCTGCATTTTCTTTGATTAGTAGGTTTTTTCCATTCATGGAGGAGGGGATGGCCAGGCCAATGGCAGATAGGATGCTTGGTGCGATATCAGCGAGCCTTCCACTTGTCATTTTTATACTGGTGACATCCTTTGAAACAAATATCACGGGAACAGGACTTTTTGAGTGCGCTGTGTTTGGTGAACCGTCCGGATTGACCATGACATCTGCATTTCCATGATCAGCTATAATAAATAGGCAATAGCCATTTTCCAGGCAAAAGGGTACTAATTGTTTAAGGCAACCATCAACTGTTTCTGCTGCATTTACCGCAGCACTAAAAACTCCTGTATGGCCTACCATATCTGTGTTGGCGAAATTAAGACATATAAAATCCGGATGATTCGTGCGAATATAACTTATGGTTGCATCAGTGACGCCTTGTGCACTCATTTCTGGTTGCAAATCATATGTAGCGACTTTTGGTGAAGGAATGAGTATTCGTTCTTCACCGATAAAAGGTTCTTCTCTTCCTCCTGAGAAAAAATAGCTGACATGCGGATACTTTTCTGTTTCGGCTATCCTGAGTTGCGTTTTATGTTGAGTTGATATATATTCTCCTAATGTCCCTGTAATATCCACTTCGGGAAAAAGAATATCAACATTCAAAAATGATTTGTCATAAGATGTCATGGTCACCATGTGAATGTCAAGTGGATGCATATCAAACCCGGGTATTTCATGTTGGCAAAGTGCAGTAGTCAATTGACGTGGACGATCCGTACGGAAATTAAAAAAAATGACAGTATCTCCGTTTTGAATAGTGGCTATGGGTTGACCTTGCTCATCGGTCAATACAATCGGTTGTATGAATTCATCCGTGACGCCATTTTCATAAGATGTATGCATCGCATCAAGAATATCCAGCGTAGGTGTTCCGATTCCCTTTACTAAAAGATCATAAGCCAACTTGATTCTTTCCCAACGCTTATCCCTGTCCATAGCGAAATACCTGCCCACCACACTTGCGATCGGAATATGAAGAGGATCCATTTCTGTGATAAGTTGCTGAAGAAAACCTAAACCACTTTTAGGATCAACATCTCTTCCATCGGTAAAGGCATGTATACAAATCGATCCATTAAACTGGCTTCTGCATACTTGCGCTAATCCAATCAAATGATTGATATGGGAATGAACTCCACCGTCTGAAACAAGTCCTATCAGGTGTAAGCGGCCTTTAATTCCTGCAAGTGATTTCAGAAGAGATTGATTATGATACAACTCACCTTCACGAACAGCTTTATTTATCCTTGCCAATTCCTGATATACAACTCTGCCTGCACCGATATTAAGGTGACCTACTTCTGAGTTGCCCATTTGTCCATCAGGCAAACCCACATCCTCTCCATAAGTGATCAGGGTAGAGTGAGGATACTTCTCCCAAAGTGAATCAAAGAATGGCGTATCAGCTGCTTCTATAGCGCTGATGTTCGGATCAGGGTTTATACCCCAACCATCTAAAATGATCAATGCCGCTTTTTCCATGCTATCAATTACAACATAAAGATAACTGCGATTGAGGTCAAAAATTGAATTTTATGTCCTGAAGGTCTTCTGTATCTCTGACGAGAATAATTACCATGAATTTTGCAATTAATTTATTCAGGGTAAACCCGTATGTGTAACTATACAAAGAAACCGTTCAAACAGAATCAAAAAGGCAAATGGGACGTGCATGGGTAGTATATATTAGATAGGTAAAAAGGTATGATGTAATAAAATCAGGGTCTTCAACCCTATAAGCACAAAGGTCGGTGGGAAAAAATAAAGGATTTAAAATCATTAAAAAAAATAAAATTTATACAATTTTTCAAGCAGCAAAAAAATATATGTTAAACTAAAATGTATTATTATTTCTTTATTGATTTATTCATCGTTACTTTCGTTTTTATTATTGCACCACATCTGTAGAGCTAAAGAACTCATATTAGTCTCTCTTACGAAGGCTTCTTATTGACAGAAGTCTTGTTGCTTTTCACCTCTTTATTGCTTTCACCCGAAGGTATTTTGACAAGGTTGTTGCGCCTATGCCCTTTGATCCCGATGTCACAGGCATGGTCAACTAAAAAGCATTTTACATATATCGATATATGAGTAATACCACCTTCACTCCGGAATCCCTGCTTCTTATTTCTCTCCCCATTTTGTCAGGATATTTCAAAAAGCTTTGTCGATCATATGGGGTCACATGGTTTGTGGCCCCTATGATCGTACTATTTGTTACCCTGCACGCCAGTGCCCAGGGCCCATATTGCCCTGGCTTTAACTGTACAGCAAATGATGTTCAAAATCCTGGCTATTTTATTGGCAATGCTGCAGGAGTTCCAATAGTTGCCGTGGTTTGTACTCCCGGACAGCCTGTAAATAATGTTTACTTGTGGCTTACATTCACTGTAACCGCCGCCAACAGATATGACATTAATGTGATCGGAGACATATTGCTGGACAGTGTTTACAACCATACATTCAATACATGTCTTGGAGACTATGCCGGGGGAACTTATACAGTACTTATAGAACAAATAGTCTGGACCTGTGGAGCTGTGATGGTGGTTTCAAACAATCTCTTTTCGTGGGACATTCAGGACGATGGAATAGTGCCCAATACCTGTACAGTCTGTCCTCAACAATCTTCCAAATGCCACCGATTAGGGAACCTTGCTGTTCAGGCCCCCATCGTTGCTGATTTTTCCTTCCAATCCCAATGCCAGCAAGGACAACCCTATGAGGTTTATACTTTTACGAGTCAAACATCAGGCGGAATTCTTCCATATAGTGATTTTACATGGAATTTTGGTGCAGGGTCGACTCCTGTTCCTTCAACCATTTCAGGCCCAAGCGCCACAGGTCCTTTTACGGTTACATATAGTAGCGCCGGTGTACGAAATGTATCACTGACTGCAACTGACAATTATGGTAACGTTTCCACAAGCACTCAAACAATCGATGTGCAACCGGCTGCAACCGCTTCCATAACATCCAATTTCAATCCAATATGTACAGGAGGGACAGCCACCATGACAGCAACAATGACAAGTGGCACTGCCACAACGTGGCTATGGCAATACAATAATGCTGGCACCTGGACAAATGTTGGTTCCAATCAAAGCACATATGTAACACCTGTGCTAAGTGTTGGGAGCTATACGTATAGGATCATTATAAATCAATTGTCAAACTGCCCGGCTACATCAACCATTACAATCAATGTCATCGCTTGTCTCGGTAGTTTGACTGGCAAAGTAATAGATACACTAAATGTAGGAATACAGAGCGTAAATGTCAGGTTGTATGTTGACAATAATTTTGATGGTCTTCCGGATCCTAATTTAGGTTCTGTAAAAAGTGTAAACTCTGTTTCCACCGGCGTTTTCTCGATGACAAGTATTATCCCTGGTCAGTACGTGATTGTCCAGACACAACCCATAGGCTATATTTCAATGAGTGATATAGATATTACAAATGATATGGACTCTGTAGTGAACATTAATTTAAATGACAACATTATACCTGCTACAATAGAACCGCAGGAAAATGATGCTGACAATATATTTACAGAGAAAAAAGTGGATGGGATAGTCAGTGGATATGTCTTTACAGACCTGGACAATGATTTGATTGTTGACAATGGAGAAGGCCTTGAAGGCGTGACCATCACACTCTACAATGATGTGGATCACAATGGCATACCCGTAGCAGGAAATATCATCAGCACAAAACAAACTTCAATACTGGGATATTATGAATTTGGCAATCTGCCGAGTGAGGATTATATCCTTGTGGAAACAGAGCCTGTCGCTTATATTTCTGCCATGGATATTGATGTCAGTGATGATAATGATGTAGTCCCAAACACGAATATGACTAATGACATAATACCTTTCACTATCACACTTGCAGAGTCAGATTTGGGTAACTATTTTACAGAGATCCAGGGCTGTGGACAGATGGTCACCAATGCTAATGATAACGGGCCGGGATCGTTGAGGTATGTTCTTGATTGTGCTGAACCGGTTGATACAATTTGGTTTGGCCCTTCATTGCAAAATCAGACCATCCATTTGAATACATCAAGGATTGAAATCAACAGGAACATTTATATCTATTCTAACCTGACACCGAGAGTCAAGATACAATCGGATATTCCCGGAGCATTCCTTATAGATGCCGGGTTTACGGCAGAATTTAAAAATATCGATTTCATCAGTGGATTGAGCGGATATCCTGGTGCAGCATTTGAAAACTATGGCCACCTGATTTTTTGGGAAGCAATGATTACCAGGAATGCACTTTTACTACCCAATAATCCTTTGATCTACAATACCGGTGCTGCGATCATGACATTGAAAGGAGATATCATGATTGAAAATCAATGACAGACTTTGATCTGAAATAAATGATCAATCCTGCTTTTTCCATGCTATCAATTAAAACATAAAGATAACTGTGATCAGGGTCCAAAATTGAATTTTACAATTAGTGTTCTTTTTGAATTGAATCTCTGATCAAAGTCATATGCTGGTATAGAACTTACTTTCAATGAAAGAATGCTCTGTTCATGAACATCAATCCGGTGTATCAGTGTGAATAATTACCATGAATTTTAAAATTAAATTACTCAGGGTATACCCGTATGCATTCAAACACCAATTGACCATTTCCAAATTTTCAAAAAATTCAAAAGCATAAGCAAGGTTCCAGTGACTTTTCGTGACGAAGGTGTATGATGTAATAAAATGCGGGGTTTCAGGGCTATATTTCAATCCTTGTCACTCAAAAAATGCTGTTCTGATACAATTTCAGATAAAATCTATCATCATATGTAAGGGACTTAAAATCATTGAAAGGAATTAAAAAAAAGCCATAATTCAAATTACAAAAAAATATATGTTAAACAAATATGTATTATTATTTCTTTATTGATTTATTGATCGTTACTTTCGTTTTAGTTATTGCACCTCATCCAAAGAGCTAAAGAATTCATTTTAGACTCTTTTACGAAGACTTCTTATTGACTGAAGTCTTATTGCTTTTCACCTCTTTATTGCTTTCACCCGAAGGTTTTTTTGGCAAGGTTGTTGCACCTATGCCCTCTGATCTCAACGTCATAGGCATGGTCAACTAAAAAAGCATTTTACATATATCGACAAATGAGAAAAACCACCGTCACTGCGGAATCCCTGCTCCCTATTTCTCTCCCCATTTTGTCAGGATTTCTCCAAAAATTTTGTCGATCATATGGGGTCACATGGATTGTGGCCTTTATGATCGCTCTGTTTGCTATTCAAGATGTAAGTGCGCAAGGTCCGTATTGCTCAGGATTTAACTGTACAGCCAATGATGTACAGAATCCCAGTTACTATATAGGCAATTCTGCCGGAGTTCCAATTTTAGCAGTAGTGTGTACTCCGGGCCAGCCTGTAAACAACGTTTACTTGTGGCTTACTTTTACGGTTACCGCTACAAACCGATATGATATCAATGTCATAGGGGATATTCTCCTGGATAGTGTGTACAATCATACTTTTAATGTGTGCCTGGGGGATTACGCCTCCGGAACATACACTGTTCTGGTTGAACAAGTCACCTGGACATGTGGTGCAGAGATGGTAGTCGCCAATAATCTCTTCTCCTGGGAAAACCAGGATGATGGTAATGTGCCAAATACATGTAGCACCTGTCCACCTGTATCTTCGAAATGCCACCGTTTTTCTAATCTTATTGTCCAGGCTCCAATAGTTGCAGACTTTTCCATCCAAGCCCAATGCCAGGTAGGACAGCCCTATCAAGTCTATACGTTTACGAGTCAGACATCAGGTGGAATTCTTCCATATAGTAATTTTACATGGAATTTTGGTGCAGGTTCGACTCCTGTTCCTTCAACCATTTCAGGTCCAACTGCTACCGGACCTTATACAGTTACATATAGCAGCGCCGGTATTCGAAACGTAACACTGACTGCAACGGACAATTATGGTAACGTATCCACGAGCACACAGACCATCGATGTACAGCCTGCAGCAACCGCTTCCATAACATCCAATTTCAATCCCATATGTACGGGAGGGACGGCCATCATGACAGCAACGATGACAGGAGGCACTGCAACAACGTGGCAATGGCAGTACAACAATGCCGGCACCTGGACAAATGTAGGAACCAGTCAAAGTACATATGAAACACCTGTCCTAAGTGTAGGGAGCTATACGTATAGAGTCATTATAAATCAGTCGTCAAGCTGCTCGGCTGCAAGTGCGAATTATGTGGTTTCAGTATTAGCTGATCCCATAGTTACGATTTCTCTTGATGATAACTCTATATGTAGCGGGGGTACAAGCATTCTGACGGCTACCGTCACAGGAGGAACAGGATCCATCACTTATCAATGGCAACACGATCTTCCAACTGCAGGGACCACGTGGATCGATGAAGGAGGAAATGTAAATCCTTTTACTACGCCTGTGTTGACAACAGGTACTCATACATACCGCGTTTTAATCACACAAACTCCTTCAGGATGTGCAGTAGTAGGTACAACGACTACAATAACGGTCTCTGATCCTCCTACCGTAACAGTATCTAATTCAAATCCGAATATTTGTAGTGGAGGAACATCACTACTCACGGCATTGCCGAGTGGTGGCATCGGGACGAATAGTTATCAATGGCAACAATTGGTTGGAGCTACATGGACAAATGTCAGCACAAGTCAAAGTTATACGACCGATGTATTAACCACAATCGGAACATATACATATCGTGTCATCCTTACGCAAAACAGTGCAGGTTGTAATGCTATAAGCAGCAATACGACAGTGACAGTGATAGCTGATCCGACCGTTTCCATCTCAGCAAGTGCTCTTACTATTTGCGATGGTGGCACGAGTTTGTTCACTGCAACCGTATCTGGAGGAACCGGAGCAATCACATACCAATGGCAATTTTTTACCGGTGGAGTATGGACTAACGTCGGCACTAACGCAAGTACATACACTACATCTACGCTGACTGTCGGAACCTATACATACAGATTGTTGGTGACTCAGGCACCAGGTTGTGATGTAGTGAGTGCTTCACAAGTGGTGACTGTTGTAGCAGACCCTACTATAGGTGTTGCTATTACAGAGCCGTCTATTTGTATTGGTGGTACGACATTGCTCACGGCTACTGTCACCGGAGGAACCGGAACAACAGTATATCAATGGCAAGCATTAAGTGGAGGCACATGGAGCCCTACAGGTACAAATCAAAATACATACACCCCACCGGTGTTTGCATCTGCAGGAACATTCAGCTACAGAGTTTTAGTAACACAGGCAAGTGGGTGCTCAACACTCAGCGCAAACGCAGATATAACTGTCGTAGCAGATCCTACAGTGAGTATAGCTGCCTCCGCTCTCACTATATGTGATGGGGGCACAAGCACTTTCACTGCAACAGTGACTGGAGGTACGGGAACAACAACGTACCAGTGGCAGTTCAATTCAACAGGGACCACATGGGTGAATGTAGGTATCAACAGCAATGTGTATACCACGCCAGTTTTGACTATAGGCTCATATACATACCGCTTAATTGTCACGCAGGCAACCGGTTGTTCAGTACAAAGCACAAATCAAACAGTAACGGTTTCGGCTGATCCAACCGTCAGTGTAAGTATAAATAATCCAACACTTTGTATAGGAGGCACAGCAACATTGACAGCAACAGTTACAGGTGGTACGGGAACGATCGTATATACATGGCAACAGTTTATTGCATCTTCATGGTCGAACGTAGGTACAAATTCGAATGTATATACAACACCTGCCTTAAATTCAAACGGAACCTACACCTATCGAGTCATCGTGGCGAGGAATTCTGGTTGTGATGTCATAAGTTCTGACCAGGTAGTAACCGTGGTCTCTGATCCGAGCATCACCGCAGATCCTGCTGGATTCGTAGAATGTATAGGTGACGCTCAGGTCCTGACCGTAAGTGTCACCGGAGGTACCGGAACATTTACATATCAATGGCAGGTGGGAAATACATCTACCGGACCCTGGACAACTGTTGGTGCAGGTAATACATATACACCTCCCAGCACTGTAGCTCAGACTTTTTATTACAGGGTCAACATCACAAGCACAGGAGTAGGATGTAATGCATTGACTAGCGCTGTTGCAACTGTATTAGTAACAGGACCAGCCAATGTGAGCATTTCAGTGAATAATCCGGTGATCTGTCTCGGTGGTTCATCAGTGATCACTTCTAATGTAACAAATGGATCGGGATCGTATACGTATCTATGGCAACGCAGCTTAGCCGGTCAGAATACCTGGGCGACTGCACCTTCGCCAAATACACTGGCAAATTATACTGTTCCTTCAGGAAGTGTAGGATCATATGATTACAGAGTGATAGTACATGACGTATTATGGAATTGCGGCAATCCTGTTTCAAATACAGTTAATGTCGTTGTCCAAAGCCAGCCTACCGTTTCAGTCACTACTAATGATGCTTTTATTTGTATAGGCGGAACAGCAGTAATAACATCAACTCCTGCAGGTGGGTCAGGCACATTTACATATCAATGGCAATCCAGCCCAAATGGAAGTAGTCCATGGACGAATGTGCCCTCTGGTGGTACCAGTCAAAATTACAGTGTTGCTGGAAGTGTGGTGGGTACGACATACTATCGCGTACTGGTAACAGATGCGGCTAATAATTGTACTGATCCAATATCCAATACTGTATCTGTGACGGTGATAGCTCAACCAACAGCTTCTATAAGCACGCTTACCCCGGTCATTTGTATAGATGGAACGTTTACAATAACCTCTGCAGTTAATAATGGATCAGGAATTTATTCTTACCAGTGGCAAACCTCAGGAAGTTCCTCAGGTCCATGGAGCAATATTAGTATCAATGGAAATAATCCTGATTATACTGATGTTCTTTCAACTCCGGGTGTAAGGTATTATCGCGTCATTATTAATGACCTTGCCAGTGGGTGTAGTGCTATGACAACAGCAGCTATATCCATCACCGTCAACACAAATCCTACCGTGACAGTTACTCCGGCCGGACAAAATATTTGCATTGGAGGAACTGCAACTCTTACTGCGAATGTGACAAGTGGCTCAGGAAATTTTGTTTATCAGTGGCAGTTCAGCCCCGATGGCTCAGTATGGCAAAATGTAGCAAGTGGAGGAAATGCTGTGACGTATAATCCTCCCACGGGCTCAATCACATCGACATATTATCGCGTATTGGTAGATGATGTGGGAAGTGGTTGTGCCAATCCAAATTCAGCGTTTGTATTTGTCAATATTCACGATCAACCTACGGTTTCAATCGCTGCAGACAATCCGATCATTTGTGTTGGAGGCAGCTCTACTATTATTCCGACCATTACGAATGGTTCAGGAAATTATGCATACCAGTGGCAACAAAGTGCCAATGGAACTTCAGGCTGGAGCAATGTGGCTGCAAATGGCACAAATGCTAATTATATAGTTCCTTCAGGATCGTCAAGCTCACTCTTCTACAGACTAATCCTGACGGATATAGGAAGCGGATGTGCAGACCCGATTTCCAATAATGCAAATGTCATAGTACAAAATCCGCCTTCTGTCACCGCTGCAGCATCCGCAGGTGTGATTTGTATTGGGGGTAGTTCAATAATTTCCTCAACGGTCACAAACGGTTCAGGATTTTACACATATCAATGGCAATCAAGTTTAACCGGAGGCGCAGGGACCTGGTCAAATATTTCAGGGTCAGGAAACGGAGCTACATATTCCGTTCCCTCCGGGACACCGGGTACAAAGTTTTACAGAGTGATCGTGACT
>JBDUAU010000299.1:0-4716 GCA_040004485.1 Saprospiraceae bacterium | reverse complement strand
CTAATTTGCGTAAATTATTTTTAAAATAATTCTGCGTCATCTGCGGTGAAAAAAGAATAACGAATAATGAGGACATTACTTATAATCTTGAGTTTATTTGTGACCACCATTCTCATGGCTCAGCCGACTGTCAAAGTAGAAGTCAGTGCTGATACGATCAATCCTGGTGCATTTGTGGAAGTGATGTATACAATTGAAAATGGTGAAGGCCGATTCGAAGCACCTGATCTCAAAAATGTTCCGGTCGTAAGTGGACCCAATACATCTTCAAGCTTTATGATCGCAAATGGGAAAAAAAGTTCGAGTCAATCGTATTCTTATATCCTCCAGCCTGTTGATGAAGGAAAGATTGTCATTCCTGAAGCCTACTTTCGTGATGGAGAAAATAGCCTGAAAATTGATCCGGTTGAAATCGTCGTACTGAACAATACACGCCAGCCTCCCGTAGAACCTCCTGTAAATAAATCGACAAAACCGACACGTGAGAAAAAAAAGTTTTAATCTTCTTTTCACATTCATCACTTGCCTGGTCGTCATATCCAGCGTAGAAATCACTTATGCACAGGGACCGGACTTTACAGCCGTGGTTGCCAGTGATAAGGTAGCACAGAATACTGTCTTTGATATCACCTTTGAACTGCGGAATGCACAAGGAGGAAATTTTCAGCCTCCTGCATTTGAAAACTTTAAAATTGTAGCCGGACCTTCGACATCATCAAGTACAATGATTATGAATGGACAGATGAGCCAGAGTATATCATGGTCATATTCATTACTTGCTATTCAGGTAGGAAAATTTACAATCGGCCCTGCAAAAGTTGCGGCCGGACGAAAACTACTGTCGACAAAGCCGCTGACTATCGAAGTCGTGAAATCAAAAGCCAATGCAGGTTCAGGCATTACCGCCACCGGCAGAGAAAATGTTTTACTTGTCGCCTCCCTGGATTCAACTTCGTATTATCCGGGCCAGCAAATCATCCTTCAATACAAACTACTATTCAATCAGAATGTGCAAAGTGTCAATGTACTTTCCGAAGATGATTATGCTGATTTCTTTATTCAGAATTTCGGCAACTTCAACCGGCAGTCTACAATGGAAAATGTCAATGGTGTCCACTACACATCACGCGTCATGAAAGCGCTGGCACTCTTTGCGCATCAATCCGGAACGTATACAATAGATCCGATGATCATGGATGTCGGATTAGAGGCACCGTTCTCTGAACAACGCGGTTTTTTTTCGATGAGAAGCATGGATGTGGCCAAAGCATCCTCTGCACCATTGACAGTTCATATATTGCCATTACCTCCTGGAGCACCACCAACTTTTTCGGGTGCTGTCGGGAAGTATATCATTAAAGGCACTCCGGGGCAAACTGATATTACCACTGATGATGCGTTTACCATTACAGTGGAGATCACAGGTGATGGTGATGGTAAGCGTTGGGATCCTCCTGCGCCTGTCATCGACGGCGATTTTGAAATATACGATCCGCGCATAGTTGAAGATAAGATGACGGACGACAAGGATCATATCACACATCACCGAACGATTGAATATCAAATGATACCGCGTGAACCCGGTCATTATAAAGTTGTCATCCCGCTTATTTATTTCAACCCAAAGACATTGAAATATGAAACTGCGCGTAGTGATACGGTTAAGTTAAATGTCACACAAGGGTTGAATAACGGAAAAAAAACTACGATCGCTGCAGAACCGGAAGTTCCTCTTCAATTAAGAAAAGTGAGGAACATCACTACGGATGATCGTTTCTGGATGTCTATACCTCATTTGTTTCTTTTTGGATTAATTCTTTCAGGTTCATGCTGGGGCATGTTCGTTTCATACAAACGAAAACGGGAAGATGCTATTCCTGCTGAAGAGAAGATTCGAATAGCCGCTGTCAGGTATGCCCGTCTTCAACTCGATATATTACAAACGTCATCACCGAATATTTCTGATAAAGAATTTTTCGAACGGGCTACTGAAATATTCTACAAATTTCTTTCGGACAAACTCTCTATTCCACCCTCAGACCTGGATCAGGGAAAACTTCAATTTTATCTTGATAAAAGCGCTGTGACCGATTCTGTTAAATCGGCTGTAAGTAAGTTTTTTGATCAATGTCTTTCCGTTCGCTATGGTGCTATTCCTGGTGGAAAGTCAAGGGATCAAATGCAGGCCGAGATCAGGGATTTTATTGCTGTGCTGTAGATCAAAGTATGGTCTTCATATCTTATTTTTTCTTCATATCATTGTTGAAGCTTTCCTAGCTTATCCTCCATGGCCAATAAGAAACAAAAACCTACTTCAGCGAAAAAACCTATTCAAAAGTTAAAGCTGTGGCATTACATTCTCCTGGTAGCAGTTCCAGCTATTATTTATGGTAGGACGATCTTCTTTGATTATGTCATGCATGACGATGATAAGATGATCAAAGAAAATCCTATGTTGAAAGAGGGTTTTAACCTGCCACTCGCATTTACGACCGATGCCTGGTTTATGGATGCCCGGATAGAATTGTACAGGCCTTGGCAGAGCATCAGCTACATGTTCGATTATGCGATAGGCAAAACCAATCCAGCTGTGTATCATGTGCACAACCTGGTCATTTTCATCTTAGGTGTAGTACTGCTATTCTTTTTCCTTCAATATTATTTCAAATCTCTTCTCGCCTGGGCCGGTGCATTGCTTTATGGAATGAATCTGCTTACTCCGCATGTAGTCGGCTGGATTGCTGCACGAGGTGACTTGTATTTGATGGTTTTTGGGTTATCATTTTTAATTTTCGTTCAGCAGTATTTGAAATCAGGTTCTTCGAAATCTTTGTGGTTTTCGGTACCCTTCTTTTTTATGGCCTTGTTGTCAAAGGAATCAGCGATAGCGTTATTGCCCATTGCATTGGTGATGATGTATGTGGAAAAGAAAAAAATGCCGGATACTATCGCATGGATGTGGTTAGGATTAAATGTGATTCTCTTCGCAGTTTATTTTGCGTTGCGCGGAAAAGCAATTGCGTCTGCCGGGAATTTAGCAGCACTTGCATTTTTTCATAATCTCAGATCCCTGCCTGAAGAATTTTTCAAGATGATTGTTCCTTTAGGATTTAGTGTGATGCCTGGCTATTCGATTTTCTGGACGGCAGGAGGTATTATATTGCTGGGCCTTTTTGGTTATCTAGTTTGGAAAAACAAACCTGATCAGCGGATTCTGATTTCCGGATTTGTATTGTGGCTTGCACCATTATTGCCTTCTATGGCATATGAACCTTCTTTTGCGGGAGTAGCTTACGATTATCTTGATCACAGGGCATGGTTTCCTTATGTGGGTATTTGGCTCATCGCATTAGCATTGATTGATAAGATAAAATTCATCAACAAGCCATACGCACCGGTTGTATTTGGTACAGTGCTTGTGCTTTGGTCAGCTGTGAATCTCTGGCGTTCAGGTACCTATCAGAAATGGGAATCTTATTACAGCAATGCGATACATACGAATCCGGGTTCAGGACTTGCCAATCTTAATTATGGATCGATGTTACGTGACGAAGGAAAGTGGGCTGATGCTTTGCCCTACATTGAGAAAGGAGTTCAATTGAGTCCTGATTATATAGATGCTAAAGTCAGGCTTGCAGAAGCATATTTCAATCTTAAGAAATATAATGAGGCGATAGAAATTTCAAATGCAGTCATTGCAAAAGAGCCAAAAAATCTCACAGCCTTGCAATTCAGGGGCAGCTCATATGGCGCAAGTGGGCAAACAGGAGAAGCTGCTAAAGATTTTAAGACAATTCTGGAAGCTGATCCTACCAACAAGCATGGATTATTCAATCTGGGTGTGGCTTACAAAGAATCAAACATGCTTAACGAAGCCATTGAGACCTATTCAAAACTTATCTCCATGCAGCCGGATTTTCCAAACGTCTATTTTGAAAGGGGATTCTGTTATGGAAAGATGGGCTTATTTCCCCAGGCTAAAGCAGATATGGACGCGTCTATTAAGTATCAGCCTACCCATGGAGCGTCTTATTTTTTCCGGGGCCGTGCCTGGGAGGCTCTCGGTGACCCAAAATCGGCCTGTGCCGACTGGAAAAAAGCCCTTGAGTTGGGGACGAAGGATGCCGAGCCATTCATTCGGGACAAATGTAACCAGTAATTTGCCGGATTCTGCTTAGAAAGTGGCATTCAGGGGGTCTTCAATCCACTCATAACTATGTGGATTATCAATGAGTTATGACCTCGTGCCACGAGGTCTCTGTGTTTTTTGCTATCAGAATTTGAGGACTTAAACTGACCCAAATGAGGCATTTTGTATTCTATTCGTTCACCACACTCTTCTGTCGGCGAGTTTGAGGGCTGCAAACTGAGATCTGCCTATCTTCGCACCCTTATTCCAATAAGGAAAACAATGAAAAAATCAATTAAGGAAATTCTCGCCGCCAAGCCTATCGGACAGGAGGTCACCGTCTGCGGTTGGGTTAGGACATTCAGAAGCAATCAGTTTATAGCCGTCAGTGATGGGTCCTGTATGCAGACCATGCAGGTGGTGGTAGATCATGAAAACACAGATCCTGCTTTGCTCAAAAGAATCACCACCGGGTGTGCTATTATGGCCACCGGGACCCTGATAGAATCAATGGGAAAGGGGCAGGCTGTAGAGGTCAAAGCCCGATCAATTGAGCATTCCTGCGGAACTTCCTCCCGAACCCGAGA
>JBDUAU010000026.1:0-4722 GCA_040004485.1 Saprospiraceae bacterium | reverse complement strand
GACCTGGAGCGGCTGATTGACCTATATAGTCAGGACGCCTCCGTAAAATCACTTCAACAGGCACTGCATGCAGATCAGGCACACATAGAGGTGTCCGGATTAGCTGGCAGCGGGAAATCCTTTGTCCTTTCCGGTCTGACTTTGAATGGAATAGGCCCCTGGCTCATCATTTCTCCTGACAAAGAAGCTGCCGCATACTTACAAAATACGCTCGCCTCTCTGATGCCCGATGCGGATATTCTTTTTATCCCGGATAGCTTCAAACGTCCAGGACTATACGAAGAAATCGTGGCAGGGCAAGTCATGGAGCGCACAGAAACAGTCAACAAGCTTTATCAGAATGGTCTGACCGGTTATATGAAAGCTTCTGTCATCGCCGTGACCTATCCCGAAGCATTGGTGGAATCGGTCATCTCGCCTTATGCAGTCGCTCAGCAACAAATTCAAATCAAAAAAGGTGAAGACCTTGGTCTGGATGGTTTGCTTGCACTTCTGGTTGATATCGGATTCGATCGAGTAGACTTTGTATACGAGCCGGGTCAATTTTCAATTCGCGGAGGTATCATTGATATTTTCTCCTTTGGTAATGAATGGCCTTACCGTATCGAATTGTTTGATGAAGAAGTGGAGAGCATCAGAACGTTCGATCCGCTCACACAACTTTCTCAACGCAATCTATCCTACGTCAACATTATTCCTAATGTTCAGACACATTTCAACAGCGGAGAATATATCCCTTTATTGGAAGCTATTCCTTCAAATACGCATATCTGGATCCAGGAGCCTATTATATTAATTGATAAGTACCAGGACACATTTGAACGTCTCTCCTCGATCAGATCGATTGATATCGATTCTGAGCATCCGGCCACTCAACGTTTTATTAAAGAAAAACAATGGAGTCCCACACATAAATTATTGTCAGGACTTCAATCTGCAAAATGGGTTTCTGAAGGTGATGCTGCAGAGCTACTCATACCCGCATCGAAGGTCACCTTCAAAATGAAATCACAGAAAAGTTTTAATAAAAACTTTCCACTCTTAATACAGGATTTAAAAAATCAAACTGCAGCCGGTCGTACAAATTATATTTTCATGTCCAATGCGAGACAGGTAGAACGGTTCTATGCCATCTTTGAAGATCTCGCGGCTAAAGTTCAGTTTATTCCGATCACAAAATCAATACACGAAGGATTTGTTGATTCTTCGGCGAATGTAGTCTGCTACACAGATCACCAGATCTTCGAACGTTTTCATCAATATCATCTTCGGAGAGGATTTACAAAAGATCAGGCGCTCAATGTGCGTATGCTTCGCGAACTTCAACCCGGTGATTATGTCACACACATCGATCACGGCATCGGAAAATATTCAGGCCTTGAAAAAATAAACATCAGCGGACATCTCCAGGAATCCGTGCGTCTTTTTTATAAAAACAATGATATCCTTTACGTCAGTATCCAATCGCTGCACAAGATTTCAAAGTTTGTAGGGAAAGAGGGCGCAGAACCCGTATTGAGCAAACTCGGATCAGATGCATGGGAAAATCTAAAACGAAAGACCAAGACTAAAGTCAAGGATATCGCGCGCGAACTGATTAAACTTTATGCATTGCGTAAAAGTGCAGAAGGTTTTGCTTTCCCTCCTGACGGATATCTTCAGAATGAATTGGAAGCTTCCTTTATTTATGAAGATACACCTGACCAACTCAAAGCTACACAGGATGTAAAAGAGGATATGGAAAAACCACATCCGATGGATCGTCTTATCTGTGGTGATGTGGGGTTTGGCAAAACAGAAGTTGCTATACGTGCCGCATTCAAAGCCATAGTCAGTGGAAAACAAGTTGCCGTACTGGTGCCAACTACCATTCTGGCGCTTCAGCACAGTTATAGTTTCAAAGACAGGCTTGCTGATCTGGGTGTAAGTGTAGATTATGTCAATCGGTTCCGGTCTGCAAAACAGAAAAAAGAAATCATGGAGCGATTGAAAGATGGGAAATTGGATCTCGTCATAGGTACTCATGCTTTGCTCAACAATAAAGTTGAATTCAAAGATCTCGGTTTATTGATCGTAGACGAAGAGCAAAAATTTGGCGTGGCAGCCAAAGAAAAATTGCGAAAAATTCAGGTGAATGTTGATACACTTACACTGACGGCTACACCTATTCCGCGGACCTTACAGTTTTCGTTGATGGCAGCACGTGACCTTTCCATCATCAGGACTCCACCTCCTAACCGACAGCCCATTCACACTGAACGACGTGTGTTTAGTGAAGAATTAATCCGGGATGCGATTTATTATGAAGTCAACAGGGGAGGACAAGTCTTTTTTGTACACAACAGGATCAAGACGCTTCCGGAGATAGTGGCACTCATCAGACGCGCATGTCCGGATGTCGATGTCGTCATGGCTCATGGCCAGATGGAAGCTGATCACATGGAAGAAACGCTTTTAGAATTTATCAACAAAAAACATGATGTCCTTGTCTGCACCAACATCATTGAAACAGGTCTTGATATTCCAAATGCAAATACCATCATGATCAACCAGGCCAATCAATTTGGTCTGAGTGATCTCCATCAATTGCGGGGAAGGGTCGGACGATCCAATAAAAAAGCATTCTGCTATCTCTTCACTCCGCCGCTCAGCACATTGACACAGGAAGCCCGTAAGCGTCTTCAGACGATTGAAGAATATACAGAGCTGGGGAGTGGATTTGATATTGCGATGCGTGATCTGGACATCAGGGGAGCAGGTAATTTATTAGGTGGCGAACAAAGCGGATTCATTTCCGACATCGGATATGAGACTTATCAGAAAATACTCGAGGAGGCAATCCAGGAATTAAAAGAAAGCGATTTCAAAGATCTCTTCAAAGAACAAATGGAAAGAGATCGGAAGTATGTACAGGATGTGCAGATTGATACGGATGTGGAAATGCTTATTCCCGATGAATATGTTTCTAACATTGACGAGCGTCTGCGTCTTTACACTGAATTGGATAATATTGAATCAGAAGAAGGAATTCAAAAATTTGGCATGAGTCTGGTGGATAGATTCGGATTACTTCCACGCCAGGTAGAAGAATTGTTTGATGGCCTTAGACTTCGATGGATTGCACGTTCCCTGGGTTTTGACCGGGTGACACTTCGCGGTTCTGTACTGAGATGTTATTTTCATAAGAATGCCCAATCTGCTTATTATGAAAGTGCCATTTTTGGAAAATTAATTAAGATCCTTGGTTCCCAAAGCCGTGTGCTGGAGATACAGCTTAAACAATCTGCCACCAGATTGATTATGATAAAGGAAAAAATAAAATCCATGAAGGCCGCAAGAGCATTTTTGTTTTCACTTCAGGGACTCACTGAACAAGAACCCATCACCGGCAAATGAGCAGTACAGAAGAATTGTTCACTAATCCGCAATTGGATATTCAGCATCTTCCGGATGCGGACAGGTTGGACATGGTCAGGTTAGAACCAGCTTATAAAACCGTGCGCTATATTTCAGCCATTTTGATTTCGATTATTGTTGTTCTTGTCTCTTGGTTCACACTCATCATTCAATTCAAGGGTTGGTCATATAGCCTTTATCTCTTTGTTTTCATTGTATTGGTTTCAGTATGGTCCATTATCTACAGTGGGATAGCCTGTAAATACATGGGGTATGCACTTCGTGAAAAGGATATCAGTTTTAAATCCGGATGGTTGTGGCGCCACATGACAACTATTCCATTCAATCGGGTACAGCATTGTGATATAAAACAGGGATTGATTGACAGGAGATTTGGATTGTCGAGGCTCACGATTTATACAGCCGGTGGACAAAGCACAGACCTGATGATACCGGGACTACTACCGGATACGGCTGAGCGATTAAAAAAATTCATCCTCAGTTCGACTGAACAATCCGTGGACGAAGTATCCTAAATCATGGACAGTTCATCACATATTGATCAACCACAACGGCAATCACCAAAAGCTGTTTTTCTGATTCTGCTCAAATATGGCCGGATCATCATCAGCACCATCTGGCCCATCCTTCTCGTCGTACTGATCAATCCGGCCAGTCATAAGGGGATTATCATTTCGTCAATAGTGATGGGTGTGGCTTTTCTCTCTTTGGTTTATTCTATCCTTTCGTATCTGAAGTTTTATTATTTTATTCAGGACAATGAGTTGTGTGTCCGGTCAGGTGTAATCAGAAAAAAAGTTTTAAATGTGCCTTTTGATCGTATACAATCTATTGATTTCCGGCAGAATCTTATTCACCAGTTTTTAAATGTGGTGAGCGTTCGTGTAGATACTGCGGGTTCGAAAGGAATTGAATTGGAATTGGATGCTATTGATCGTCATCGTGCAGAAGAATTGAGGGAAATCGTCCTGGCTTATAAACGTACAAAGAACAATGCAGTAAATGAAAATTCCGGAATAGAGGATCATTCTTTTGATGAATCACTTGTCCCGGAATTAATACTGACACTTACTCCAAAAGATCTCATCAAAATAGGAATGAGTGAAAATCATCTGAGGACAGCGGGAATCATATTTGCTTTTTTTCTGAGTATCGCCGATGACATCAACCAGGTGCTTGGCTGGGTGCGAACGCAAAGCGGCACCACCAGCCTGCGGGCGATTCTCTATATGGACGAGATCTTCGGCTACTTCCCGCCGACGGCCAATCCGCCCAGCAAAGAGCCCCTATTGACGCTGCTGAAGC
>JBDUAU010000686.1:0-16047 GCA_040004485.1 Saprospiraceae bacterium | reverse complement strand
ATATTCAATGGAAGCCTACGCCCTCGCACTTACTTACGCTATTCCTATATTCCTTGGCCTGATCGGGATTGAAGCTTTTATCTCCTGGAGAATGGGAATAAAAATCAATCGCGGAGCAGATATGATCTCAAGCCTGGGCTCAGGTATTACAAATATTGTAAAGGATGTATTAGGACTGTCCATTGCGATTGTGAGCTACGGTTGGCTTGTCAACAGGGTCGCCATTTTTCATATCAACAATGTGTGGTATGTCTACATCATTGCATTTGTAGCCAAAGATTTTGCGGGCTATTGGATACACAGGCTTGAGCACACCATCAATTTCATGTGGAACCGGCATATCATACATCATAGCAGTGAGGAATACAACTTGTCCTGTGCACTTCGGCAAAGTATTTCTGAAGTGTTTTCTTTTGTTTCGTTATTTCTTCTTCCTGCTGCATTGCTGGGTGTGCCCACAGAAGTCATAGCGGTCATTGCACCGATCCAGTTGTTTGCACAGTTCTGGTATCATACGAGATTAATTCATAAAATGGGTGTGCTGGAATATATCATCGTGACACCGTCTCATCATCGTGTTCATCATGCTATCAATCCTGAATACCTGGATAAGAATTTCAGTCAGATCTTTATTGTTTGGGATAAGCTCTTTGGCACATTTCAACCTGAACTGGAAGAAGTAGCTGCTGTGTACGGTGTGAAAAGACCAGTTCAAACATGGAATCCTTTCCTGATCAATTTCAAACACATCTGGCTGATCATCCAGGATGCATGGCATACGTCTGACTGGAGAGATAAAATGAGGATATGGTTTATGCCGACAGGATGGAGACCAGAAGATGTAAAATTGAAATACCCGATCCAGGTGGTTGATGATGTATTCCGTATGTCTAAGTATGACTCCCTGGTTTCAAAACGTTTAATCATGTTTTCCTGGATTCAGTTGATACTTCTGCTTGTCTTTACAATGTATTTATTTATGAATTTTGCGGCAATAGGTTTTCCGGGTGTATTGATTTATGGATTGTTTTTAATGATGTCGGTTTTCAGTATTACATCATTACTGGATAAAGCACCTTATGCATTCCTTGCGGAAATCATCAGGTTTGTTTTTGTATTTGGGATCATCATTAGTAGCGGTGGCGATTGGTTTAAGCTGACGGACGAATTTTCTTTTGGTCCTTACATGGTCAGCATCGTTATGTTTTTATCGTTGATGATGTATGCGTATTTTCATTTTCGGGAGAACAAACATAGTATCACGTCTTTTGCCCCTAACCCCTAAAGGGGAATCATGATTTTCGTGTATCAAAAGGAAATGTAAAAGAAGGAATCAGGTTTTCGATTTTTTCAATACTATCATCTGGCTATTTGATTTCGCAACTGAAGTGTAATAGGCACACAACTCATTGTACTCTGCAGGAGTTAAGCGCATAGGTGCTTCTGTGATCTCGTGATGGATGTGGATATATTGATTTTCAAGATTTAAGGCTACAGAATAATGGTTTCCCTTGAATTCGAAACCTGATTTAGCCGGTAAATATTCAATGACATACTCCGGAGGCAAAGCAATATAGATGTCATTTTTTTCTGTGTAATTATCGATGGAAATAAAGTCCGTTGTTCGGTCCGTATTTCCGGGACAGGTATTGTGTGGGGGTTGAATCGCATTGACAGGGATGAAAAAACGATTACCGGATACGTTACCAAATTTACTAAGGGTGGCTTTGTAGGCAAGTGCTGACGAAGTTCCCGACTTCTCTGAAGAAATATGCAATTGCTCCAGCTTGTCGATCGTCAAATGACAATGTTCAAGAAAATATTTTCTCTGCTCCTCCGGTGATGCATAGTTGTAAAGGCTTCGGACCGAACGCTGATTATTTCCGAAATATTCTTCTCTTCCTGATATCCGGACCGGAGTGGTTGCGAAAATCGTATCCTGTGAAGTGATTATATTCAGTAAATCAGGAATGGAAGGCGTCCTGCTGATTTTCCCTCCTTCAGGTGTAATCAGAAGCACTTTTTTGTTTTGCTCATCTCTATCAATCTCACCGGTAGGAAGATTATTGCTGGTGCATTCAAGCCACATATTCTCAGATGGCACATGGATCATCATGTGATTGAAATCATTGTACATGAAGTCATCCGGAAACAAACTATTCTCTTCATCCCACCTGATCACGACCTGGTATGCATCTATCCCGGCTTCGCGAAGCATCCCTTTCATAAAAGTTGACAATGCCTTACAATCACCATATCTGTTTTTCTCAACATAGGTTGCATCATATGATTGCCATCCTCCGATGCCTAGTTGCACACTGACATACCGCATATTGTGCTGAAGCCAGTGATACATCGTATCAATCTTTTCCTTAGGTGTCGTACACTGGGATGTCATTTGACTGATCAGCGAAACCATGAAAGGAGGCATTTTTTCTCTGTCCTTATTGATCAGGTACAGAAAAGCACCAAATGATTTCCAGTCTGACATGCTGCCCGTATAATCACCTACCTGGAACACTGAAGGAGACAGCATCAACAGGGGAAGTACTTCATAATCGGGAGGTCCCGATATCTCCCGCGGAATTGCTTTTACATTCGTAAGTGTCCATGATTGTATTTTACGATCACCATCAGTTTCCACTTTGTAGGCGAAATCAGCATTTAATGATCTCGTATGAATGATGAGATCCTTCGGCGCCTCAAGTACAAATGTGGCCTGTTCTATAGATTCTTTTTTGTGCTGTGGATGCCAGTCAGGATAAGAAAGCGTCTCATGATAAGTTGTCTTCCATTTGTACTCCAGTGTATAAGGTAATTGACCACCGAATGACCTCACACCGAGATATCGCTCGTCCGTCAGGATACTGTTATCGCTGTAAGCTGCTGCGTCGACAATTTCTGACTTCTTCATTTTTCGCAGCAACTTTCCATCTGCGTCATAGAGATAAACACTGATCAAATCTGCAGAGCTGTATTTGTCATAATGCACGATCACATAAGCCTCCCACGAGTCTTCGTCAAATATGGTGACCACTTTCGTTACCTCGTGAATATATTCCCGCGGAGATTTAATAATTAATCTTGTCTCTTCGTGACGGATCACGGCCTCTGCATTTTTTAGGAAAGAAGTGTCAATTCCTGACACAGCATAATCGGGCCTGTCCTGACCAAAGAGAATTCCTGTCCACAAAAACAGAATTAGATAGATATTCTTCTTTATAAATTTTGACATCACGATTTAGTCAACACGATTTGCTCATTGAACTTCTGATGGCGTTCATTATAAAAATTTTTAAGCGCCGTATATTCAGTCGGATCAAATTCCAGTTGCTTCAGTGCATATTTCATCGTGACATTCAGCTTGCCGGGTGTCTGTGAGGAATTGTAAGAGGCCAGTATCCCATTATTTTCGGTTACGAATTTTATTGACTTTGGAATAGATTCCATGGTATACCCTTCAGGTAGAGTTAAATTGAGGATCACTGTCACTTCTTCCGGATAATTCATTTCTATCGGATATGTTCTTTCTTCGAGCTTAAACGGGAGGTCATCCAGACCATTCGGGAATAAAGGATTCAGGTACATTTTATCCCGCGTCACGGTCGCGACAGATTGATTGATCACTTTGGCTTTAAGTTGAAAGGGTTTGGATATTTCTTTTTTATTGGTCATCTCAATTTCAGTAAGCTTCACGGGGTTTGTCCCGCTCATCAAAATGTTCTGACCAAATTTTTCTTTTTCATCATCTGCCTTTGTTCTTTGTTCGACGGCATGGTATCCGGTATATCTCGATTCAATGGTTGCATTCAGATTACCTTCTTTATCGATAGTGCCTGTTATGAGATATGTTGAGCTACTTGATGAAGGTATGATATCAAGCCACGCGGGATCTTTTTCATCGACGAGCCAGCCTCTCGAATTCAATACATCGGCTCGCAACAGACCCATCGGCAGATTTTTATCTCCGAGATCAATCCACATATCCTTTCCTTCGATATTGGCCACGACGACCATATGATTGAACTGATCAATAAAGGGATACAGTTCAAGTGGCTTTCCATTATCACGAGTGCTGAGCAGGACGGGTTGGGCGTCGATACCGGCTTGTATCAGGGCGGCACACATGAGTTTATTCAGATCGCCGCTATTACCGGATTTTGTTTTCAATATGGTGCTGATGTCCCGCATCCCGCCATATCCCTGCATATCGTTCCATTGAATATTGTTGTTGATGTAATCATAGATGTGTTGTGCAGTCTCCATTTGATTGACAGACGTATCGACGGTGATACCTGCGGCTTCTAATACTAATGATCCAGGTCGTTTATTTTTGAACTGTCCTCCCCACACAGGGTCCTGGTAAAGTTTTTCAGCTAGTATTTTCCACGAATTGAGTACAGGCTCTCTGGGCTGCATCGCAAAATGATAGGCCTGCAACTGATAGCGTACTCTGCTGTAATAATCATCCATAGTCGTGATGCAGCATTCTTCTTTCAGCGCGGGCACGTCCTTGTTGATAAAGGTGTTGGTGATGAATTTTATACTGGCTGTCTCATGATTAATCTGGCTTGAAGTCACCAGCCCTCCTGACCTTTCGACATTGGTATAGTGTATAGTTTCAATTGATTCATCCCTGGCGTTTTTGTCCAGGGGCAGACCTTGTGTCAGGACGACGTATTCGTACCAATCCGGAATTTTTGTGGTCAGCTCTGCGTAGCGGATGGGGATGTGGCTCTGGAAAAACCAATCAACAGGTTGAAACATATGGTCCTGGAAGATGGTATATTGATATTCGATAATAGCCCCTTTGGCAAGGCCAGGGAATGCAATTTTTTTGGCTGCCCAGTAGTCATTTGTTTTTTCGTCGAAGATCTGGCTGTTGTCAATTTTGATATCTGTGCCATCGGGCAGATGAACCATGGCCTTGATATTGGCCACTTTCGAATAGTCCTGATAGGAATAGTATTCGATTTTCACATCTCCGTATTCATCGATGCCGGCATCTGTGAGGAGCTTGATGACGACATGCCGGTCTTCAGTGAGGGCATATTTATCCAGAAGGACATCGTATCGGACTCTACCTATTTTGGACAGGATGACAGCGATGGCTTCTGTATCGGAGGGATATACTTTCATCGCTAGGTCTGCAGGAGATACTTTTCCAAATTTGACTTTTGTGTCCTGGCTGAAGGAAGAGGTGATGAAAGAAAGAAAAATAACAAAAAGAGGGAGTAAAGTTTTCATTTAAAAAAATAATAGTAGCGGTGAAGAATTGAATAACAACTTCAAGTTATGAAAAATATTTGGGAAGTTTCAGTGAAGATATTATAAAGAAATCTGCCACCCGATTTTGACATTTCGGAAAGCCTGATGCCTGTTGTCGACATTTTATTCCTTTGTCAATGAATGCCTGAACGCTATAAACGCAAACACCGCACTCACAAGCAGCAATAAACTCCCAAGAAAAAAAGGCGCGCCAGGCAAATAAATCGGATTTTCAGGCCTGATCCCCCACGCAAATAAATTGGTCATCACCGGAGGACCGATGATCGCAGCAGCACTCATCAGGCTCGTCAATGCGCCCTGCAGCTCACCCTGCTCCCGCACATTCACCTGACTCGTGATCGTTGCCTGCAATGCCGGCCCCGCAATACCACCAAGACAATACGGTACAAGAATCACAAACATCATCCATCCCGATGTCGCCAGACCAAACAATAACATACCTACTGAATAAAGAATAAGCCCGATATAAATACTTCTATGATTTCCGAGCCAGGGATTAATTTTTCTGATCAGCAATCCCTGCACAATTCCTACAAGCGCACCTACCATACCTAATGAAAGACCAATCATACTTGGTGTCCAATGAAATCGTTCGATCGTATAAAATGACCAGTTGCTTTGTATAGCATGAGCTCCGATATAAACAAGAAACATCGCAATCAATAAATATCCGAGATCAGGATATTTTTTCAGATGGAGCAATGAGCCCAACGGATTAGCACGTTTCCAATCCAACTCACGTCGATGATCAGGACTCAACGATTCCGGAAGAATAAAATATCCCCACAGCCAGTTGAGAAAGCATAAAACAGCTGCAGCAATAAACGGAACTCTTGGCCCAAGTCCGCCTAGCAATCCACCGATGACCGGACCAATAATAAAACCCATGCCAAATGCTGCACCGATCATTCCGAAATTCTTCGCCCTTGTTTTTTCATCACTGATGTCAGCGATATAAGCAGCAGCAGTTGTAAAACTCGCCCCAGTAAAACCTGCTATCACGCGTCCGAGAAAAATCCATTCGATCGTCGGCGCCCAACTCAACAAAATATAATCCAACCCAAAACCAAAAAGTGACATCAGGATGATAGGCCTTCTTCCATACTTGTCACTCAGATTGCCGATGAGCGGTGCAAACATGAATTGTGTAATAGAAAAAGCGAACAGGAGCCAACCATTGAGACTGGATGCATGACCTGTATCGACATGACCGATTTGCTTCAACAGGTTGGGCATGACCGGGATGATGATCCCCCAGCCGATCACATCCATCAGCAAGGTGACAAAGATGAAACCAATGGCAGCTTTACGATTCGATTGCATGATGCGAAGGTAGTGTGCTTCGACCAGCTTAACTTAAGATCGACTAATGCAGCTCAGTGCAGGGAGAAGTAAGTATGTTAAAAGGATTATAAGTCCCCTTTAGGGGATTTAGGGGCAGAAAGACATTAAGTCCCCTTTTTCAGGGGATTTAGGGGAAAAAGAACACATCAAGTCCCCTTTTTCAGGGGATTTAGGGGAAAAAGATCACGTGAAGTCCCCTTTTTCAGGGGATTTAGGGGCAGAACAAATTCGAGACATTAAGTCCCCTTTTTCAGGGGATTTAGGGGAAAAGGAACATGCATTTGATAATCCATGCTAAACAAACTACTTTTGCAGGGCTTTTTTGGAAAGGGTCCTGAACATTTTCCTCAAAAACATCTCCGGAAATAAGTGTAGTATTTTGATAAACAACATAGTATATATATATTAATTATGGCTTTAATTAGTGAAATCCGTAAACACAGCTGGGTGCTGATCGTCCTGATTGCTTTAGGCATGGGTGGATTTGTGCTCATGGACATGGTCAGTAAGGCCTCAAGAGCAAGTGGAAGCAGTTACACTGTAGGTACCGTAAATGGTCAGAAAATTGAATGGCCTGACTTCCAGCGCGCAGAAAGAATACTATATCCCAACTCAACAGGAGATGTCTACGGCCAGCGTAATTATATCTGGAACTACATGGTGGAAGAGCGTCTCCTCAGAGATGAATCTGAAGACCTCGGATTGAGTGTAGGCGATGAAGAGCTACAAGACCTCGAGTTCGGTACACACCTCAGCCCTATCATCCAACGTAATTTCCGTGATCCCAATACAGGCCAGATCGATATGAAAAATCTCGATCAGATCAAAGCCAATCTGGGTACTGGCAAGCTTCAACCACAGCTTGAAGAATACTGGGGCTATCAAAGCGGTGAAATCAAAAAAGAAAGAATCCAACGTAAGCTGACCAACATCGTCAAGAAAGGTATCTATACACCGACCTGGATGGCGCAGCAATTGCAAGCTGAACAAGGAGCGACATTAGATTTTAAATATGTCAAAATTCCTTTAGACACAACAGCTACGAGTGAGGTCACACTCACAGATGATGACTTCAAAGCATTCATGAAAGAGAATGAAGGCCTAATGAAGAAAAAAGAAGAATTCAGAACTGTTGACTTCGTTGTTTTCAATGTCGTTCCTACAGCTGAAGATTCTGCATTAGTACGCACCGCGATCACTGATCGGATTCAACAATTCCGTGAAGCAAAAAATGATTCTCTTTTTGTGGAGAATAATTATGGAACGATCGATGCTGTCTATTACAAAAAAGATGACCTGGCTGAGTCTATAGCCGATACAGCTTTTAAACTTCCGATTGGGTCAGTTTATGGCCCATACATCGATGGTGTGGATATGAAAGTTGTCAAAATTCTTGATCGGAAAATTATTGCTGACTCTGTTAAAGCTCGTCATATCCTGATCAGGGCGGAAAATGCCGGAGCTATTGCATCAGCCCGCAAGACAATTGATAGTCTCAGGACATTGATTGAATCAGGTAAAGAAAGATTTGATTCATTAGCGATGAAAGTAAGTCAGGATGGCAGTGGACCTAAAGGAGGAGATCTTGGTTATTCTGCGATCAACAGAATGGTAAAACCTTTCAATGATGCATTGTTTTTTGCAGGAAAAAAAGAAGGTGATCTGCAAGTGGTGACGACTCAATTTGGTGTTCACCTTATAGAAATCACCGGCAAGAAATTTATCAAAAATACAGAAGGCGTGAAATTGGCTTATCTCATAGAGCCTATCGTGCCATCAGAAAATACACAATCTGCCATCTATGATGATGCCATCGAATTCAGTGGCCAAAACAGAACGGTTGAAGCCCTTCACAAAGCAGTTGAAGCTAAACCTGAATTGAGTATAGAAACAGCAGAAGGATTGACAACTAATGGATACCAGTTTTCAACTCTCGGGAGCGGTGGCACATCAAGAGATATCATACGATGGGCTTTCAAAAATGATACAAAATTGGGTTCGGTTTCACCCGAAGTATTTGTGTATGATGAGCCTACTTTATTTTATAATGCTCATTATGTGGTACCTGGATTAAAAACCATTATGAAACCAGGTACATATACACTGGCTGAGGTGAAGGAGAAATACAAACAAAAAGTGCTTGAAAAGAAACAAGCTGAATTGATAGCTTCTAAAATCACAAGCACAGATCTTCAGGCTATTGCTGATCAGTTTCATGTACCTATTGATACCTTCAAAAATGTCAATTTCAACATGAGCTATCTTGACGGCATAGGAGGCGAGACAGCATTGATCGGCAGAGTGTCCATCATGAAAGTAGGAGAGACCTCTAAGCCTATTGCAGGGCAGACAGGGACTTTTGTGGCGCAGGTGATCAATATGGCTGAGCCTAATGTAAGCACTGATCTGAGCTCATTTAAGAATCAGTCTTTGATGGTAGCACGTGGCAGCGTGGATAGTCGTTTGATGGAAGTCCTCAAAGCAAAAGCCAAGCTCAGCGACAACAGGTATACATTCTACTAGCAGAGGAAAATTGACAGATATACTAAATTGCCTGGCAGGGATACCCTCGCCGGGCAATTTCATTTAAAGCCTTTCGTTTAAAAAAGTTGATGCCATCTATCAGATATCTTTTCCTCCTTGCGGTTCTCCTGGTGAGTTGTCAAAAACAAAACACCAAAGTAGAAGTCGATCCTTATTCAGGATTTAAGACAACCTATGCACTTAATCCTAAAGATCAATCTTATCAGGGCCCTTATACTAAAGTGGATTCATCCGGTGTTTTGCTCGAGAAAGGTGTTTATGAAGCAGGACAATTGCAGGGCATCCGCGAACTCTATTTTCCTGACGGCAAGGTCAAGGTCAGAGAGCGATATTCAAAGGGACAGATGACGGATCTGTATGAATATTTTTTTCCGAATGGCCAGCTGCAGCTTCAGGGCGATTATGTTGACGGTGCGATGTATGGCGTGTGGCGAAAATATAATGAAGCAGGTAAGCTGCTTGAAGAAGTCATGATGGTGCAAAATGAGGAGATGGGTCCGTTTACGGAATATTACCCCAATGGTACTTTGCAGACGCAGGGCACTTATCTTCATGGCCCGAATGAAGATGGAATATTAAATCTCTATGATGAATCAGGAACGTTATACAAAACGATGCTTTGCGATAGTGGAATATGTGTTACCACCTGGCAAAAGAAATAGTTGTCTTGCCATTCTTTTTTTCTGTTGGACTTCCATAGCGTGGAGTCAGCGTGGAGGAGAACATATATTTGAATTTGTCAATCTTACGACCTCCGCCAGATCTACTGCATTAGGTGGAAGTCAGATCGCGGTGATATCTGATGATTACAGTCTCGTGGGCGGTAATCCGGCTATGCTCAATGAATCGATGAGCGGCACGCTTATTTTTCAGGACAATTTTCATTTTGCAGGAATTAACAATGGCTATGCAGGCTATGCAAAATATTTTCCCGGATTGAAATCAACATTGCATGCAGGTGTTCAATATCTCTCGTACGGCACATTCACTGCCGCTGATGAAATGGGAAATGTAGAAGGTGAATTCAATGCAAAAGATATTGCGCTCAATCTCGGCATCTCCAAACAATTGAATGAACGCATGACGGGAGGATTGTTGATACGATATGTTCAGTCATCACTTGAGACATATCGTTCCAATGGTCTCGTGGTGGATGCAGGTATCACCTATCGAAGCGAAGATGGATACAATTATTACGCAGTGGTACTGAGAGGAACAGGTATTCAGTTTTCAAAATATTATCCTGATGATGTAAGGGGACGCATGCCTGTAGATTTTCAGATCGGATATTCTAAGCGTCTGCAATATGTTCCATTCAGGCTTTCGATATTGGCACATGATCTCAATCGATGGGATCTAAGGTATGACAGTCCACTTGATGAACAAAACGGCCTAGACCTCGGAGGTGAACCACCAAAGCCGCCAAGTAAGTTTGGACAAAGTGTGGACAATACATTCAGACATCTGACATTCGGAGGCGAATTTTTGATCGGAAAAAAAGAAAGTCTCATGCTTCGTTTCGGATACAATCATCAGCGAAGGAAAGAATTATCTGTTGTGAATCTTCGCAGCCTTGCAGGTTTTTCTGCAGGTGTTGGAATAAATCTTAAAGCCTTTATTCTTGATTATGGTTTCGCCGTTTATCACCAGGCCGGATCATCGAAGCATCTCGGATTGCGGATAGATCTTGATCAGTTGAAAAAGAAGAAGATGGTGGACTGAAAATTAGAAGTTTTTTTTACGCTAATTACGCAGAATTATTTTTCAAAATATTACTTCAAAGTTTCATCCATAAGGAATCAGATTTACTTGCCCAAGTGGCGCAGATTAATTTGCGTTAATCTTTTTAAATAAATTTCTGCGTCATTAGCGGTGAAAATCCCACCCTGTCTTGACCTTACTCCGACACTACAGTGTATAAAGGCAGATTTTCCATCTTTCCTTTTATCAATAGATCTCCTTTATGTTCAGGCTTAAGTTTTGATCCTTCCCATGGTAAGAGTTCTTTCAGATCATGCGAGATCAGTAGATTTACTTCGAGGTGATTGCATCGGTTTTGAATACGGGCTGCTGTGCCTACGACTTCGCCGGAGAAGGCGATGTCACGTTTGACGACACCGATTTCACCTACCATGACAGGGCCGCAGTGAAGACCTGCTTTGAAATCCGGTACGACTCCATACTGCGCCATGTAATAAGATGAGCGATGATTGAAAACTTTTCTCGCTTCAATCGGACACCGGATACAATTAAGTTTATTTAATCCGGATTTCATCCACCAGCTTACAGTGACTTCATCCCCGACGTATTGATAGATATTTCCTTTGTATCTGAGGATGACAGGTGTCACATCACGCACAACATCTTTGATGAAGTTGAAGTATTGTTGTTCGCCGAGGACCTGAGCGATGTATGTTGAAGCTCTCAGATCAAGAAACATGAAGATGTGTTCTTCGCGTTTGGGTCTGAAATATCTTCCCATGAAAAAGCTACTAAGATTACCCGGCCCGTATTTGTCATTGATGAGAATGCCAGCTACGGTCAGCAAAACAATGAAGAGCCAGAGGAAATAATCTTTTGCAAATGCCATGCTCCGGATGTGATGGCCCAGTTGTGAAAAAATATCTTTCTCAGGCAGCCCTTCTTCAGCGGCAAGGGAGACTCTCGTGAGAAATGCCAGAACTGTAACAAAGAAGATGATCAGTGTAAAAGCGATAAAAATAAAAACGATGGCTTGTCCATAAGGATGATTTCTGACCCATCGCTGGAGATAAGCTACAAGGATAGCGCCACCGATCATGCCCGCGACGAAAGTGGCTATAGCATTGACCATCATGGATGTCCATAAATCATATCCGGCTACATTCACATTTTGCGAAAGAAGCACCAGGTAATCGTATACGGACTGGCTAATTGAAAAAAATACCCAGATCCCTGTGATCCAAAGTATTTTATCCAATTCGCTCTTAGATCTGAAAACTTCCAGGATAGGAGGTGTATCAGGAGTGTCCGGATGTTTAGTATTCACGATGATGGTTAAAATTCAAATCAAAGGGCAAAATTAGTCAATAGCATAGAGCATAGGGCATAGAATATAGAGAAATATGAAATATGTTCAGTGCAAAAAAACAAATTAAAAATTTTCGTAATATGAAAATGGATTGTTATATTTGCCCTTAGCACGATCCGTGTCACTATGATCAGACAACAACTTTCACAGAAGCTTCTTCAGAAACTCTCTCCTCAACAGATTCAATTGATGAAACTGTTGCAGATACCTACTGTCTCCCTCGAGCAGCGGATTAAGGAGGAATTAGAAGCCAACCCGGCTCTTGAAGAACCGGATAATTACAATGAGTCCACCCCGGACGATGCCCAGGATGAGAAAAGTGATGCAGCGGAAAAGGAAAAGGATGAAGACTATGAACTGGACGATTATCTCAATGACTACATCGAGGATGATCCTGTCAGTTATCATACGACTGAAACCGTAAGCGAGCAGCGTGAGAAGAATCTGCCTGCTGTGGTGTCCAGTACATTCCATGATTACCTGGATCAGCAATTAGGCCTCCTCAATCTGGATTCAGAAGTACATCGCATCATAGCGCAACAGATCATCGGTAGTATTGATGATACAGGTTATTTGCGACGCGATATTCCTTCACTCATTGATGATATTCTTTTTGCATTCAATATCGAAGTGACTACGAAACAAGTTGTGGAAGTGCTCGCGATGATCCAGCGTTTTGATCCACCGGGTGTGGGTGCGCGTGATCTTCGGGAGACATTGATGATCCAATTGCAGCAGCGATTAAACCTGGCTGAAGCAGTGGAAGATGATGAGTTGGTGGAGATATTAAAACTTGGATTGCTGATATTGAATAAACATTTTGAAGCTTTTTCTAAAAAACATTTTTCAAGACTTCAGCGACAATTGGAGATATCAGAATCTCAACTGAAAGAAGCTCTTGATGAAATACTCAAATTAAATCCGAAGCCGGCCAGCGGTTATACAAGTCAGTTTGACACACAGACACAGACGATCATTCCTGATTTTATGGTGACGAACCGTGATGGTGAATTGGAATTGACGATGGATTTAAGGAATGCTCCGGATCTGCGGATCAATGATCAGTATGTCGATATGCTCAAGTCCTATCAGACAAAGCGTGAAGCACATACGGTCAACAAAGAAAATAAGGAAGCCATCATATTCATAAAGCAGAAGATTGATTCTGCGAAATGGTTTATCGACGCGATCAAGCAGCGACAGAATACACTCAAGCAGACGATGTATGCGATCATGCAGTTTCAGAAAGAGTTTTTTCTGACCGGTGATTCTACAAAATTGCGACCGATGATCCTGAAGGATATAGCGGAGCTCACCAGTCTTGATATTTCTACAGTATCACGTGTAGCCAGCAGCAAATTTGTACAAACTGAATTTGGTACCAAGCGACTGAAAGATTTCTTTTCGGAGTCGATAGTGAATGTGGAAGGTGATGAAGTATCTACGCAGGAAGTCAAATCTATCCTGGGTGAAATCATAGCCGGTGAGCATAAACGCAAACCTTTGTCTGATGAAAAATTAAGACAGATGCTTGAACAGAAAGGTTACAGCATCGCACGGCGCACAGTAGCGAAATATCGTGAGCAGCTTAATATTCCTGTGGCGAGGTTGAGGAAGGAGTTGTAAGGACACTATCTGCCATGTCGCCGTTGTTGGAGTTTTCTCCAACGGCCTCACTCGACGCATCGGCGTTTTAGTTGTTTAACACCTTTGTAATTTTTCCACACAACATATCAATTTCCACTTCACTGATGATCAATGGCGGCGCCAATCTGATAGATCTGTCATTAAATAAAAACCAATCAACAAGCAGTCCTTCTTTTTTACAGGCTTTCACAGCAGCATGCAATTGATCCGGATTTTTTAGTTCAATGGCCATCATCAGGCCACGATGTCTGATTTCATGAATAGCCGGATGTTGAATTAAGGATTCTCTTATTTTTTTTCCTTTTGCAATAGCTTGTTGATCGAGATTTTCTTCTGTGATAAAATTTATGGCAGCAAGACTTGCTACACAGCTCAATGCATTTCCGCCGAATGTAGTTAAATGGCCGAGAGTTGGATTATGCGAAAGCGCACGCATGATTTCTTCACTTGAAATAAATGCACCCAATGGTAACCCTCCCCCAAATGCTTTTGCGAGAAGTAATATATCCGGAATTACATTTTCCTGTTCGAATGCCCACATGCTGCCTGTCCGGCCCATCCCCGTTTGGATTTCATCCAGTATAAATAATGCACCTTTCTCTTTGCATCTATTCTGTACGGCCCTTAAGTAACCTTCTGCAGGAATAATTACACCGGCCTCACCTTGTATAGGTTCCATGATGACAGCAGCCGTTTTTTCATTTATGGTAATTATATCTTCAAATGAATTAAAATCAATGTGACGGATACCAGGTACCAATGGCATGAAAGAGGATGTATACGATAAGTCTGCCCGAAGACTTTCTGCACCCGCAGTGCTTCCATGATAAGCATTCCGACAGGAAATGATTTCATATCTGCCTGTATATTTCCTTGCGAGTTTCAATGCACCTTCGACAGCTTCTGTTCCTGAGTTTGTGAAATATGAAGTGGTTAATGAGGGAGGAAGAAGCTGTGCCAAACGCTCTGCCAGTGCGACTTGTGGAATAGTGATATGTTCACCATAAACTTGGGTGTGAAGATGGAGATCAAGCTGAGCACGTATAGCAGAAATTATTTTTGGATGACTATGCCCGAGTGAAGAAACAGCGATGCCAGATATACAATCAATGTATGCATTTCCATCTTTGTCATAGAGATATATCCCTTCTCCACGTACGACCTCAAAGCCATCGGGTTCGGGTGATGTCTGTGCAATGTGGTGAAGGAAAGATGAGCGTAGTGACATAGAGATACGAAGGTAAAAGAAGATCTTTATTCGACCCTGTCAACCATCTCCCCCTTTTTCAGGGGGTAGGGGGGTAAAAACGAAACTCACTCCACACCCATCAACGACTTCAGTTTCCAGAAGATATCTGTATTCTCATAAATACCCCTGAACAGCTCTGAGCCGGGACCAGATGCGAATACAGGAATCATCATCGCAGTATGACTCTTCGTCGTGAATGCTACTTCAATGTGATTGAGTTTAGAACCGGGATTGACAGCAAAGCCGCCGGTCTCATGATCGGCTGTCACAATGACTAATGTGTTGCCATCTTTTTCTGCGAAATCGAGTGCCTCAGCTATTACTTTTTCAAATTCATGCAGTTCAGTGACTACGTAATTGGCATCATTTTCATGTCCGCCCCAATCTATCTGTGAGCCCTCAATCATCATGAAGAAACCTGCGGGTGATCTGTTATTTAAAAAGCGGAGTGCTTTATCTGTAGCAGGGATAGCATAATTGCGTCCTTCGGTGACTCGAAGTGGTTCATCATCAGCCGTGAAAAAGCCAATATTTTTTTTCGTACCAGCATCAAGATCCTCAATCTGTAAATGAGCCATGTCATTGATCAAATAACCTGCAGAGGTCATCTCCCTGACCAGGTCACGACCATCTGTGCGATGTATAAAGGCATTCTCACCACCACCGATAAAAAGATCAACATTCGACTTTAGCATTTGCAAAGCAATATTTTCTTTATCAGTTCTGCCGTCAATGTGTGCATAGTAGGCAGCAGGTGTAGCGTGTGTCATTGAACATGTGACCACAAGACCTGTGGCCATACCTTTTTTTTCTGCTAATTCAAGAATCGTGGGAAAAGATTTTTTATGGGCATCCATCCCCAGATATCCATTGTCTGTTTTCACACCAGAAGCAAATGCAGTTG
>JBDUAU010000349.1:0-4727 GCA_040004485.1 Saprospiraceae bacterium | reverse complement strand
TCAGGGCGGATTCGATTGATTATGGCGGCGCTAATCAATGCCTGATCTGGAAGGCATTTGCAAGGAGAGGATTGGGTTTCAATGCTGATGGTGGAGATAAGGGTTCAAGATCTGATGGCAAGGAAGGATTTGATCTGCCTACAAGTTGTCTTAATGAAATCAGGTTTAAGAAAACGATGACACCCGAAGTAATTGCAGGTGAGAATATACAAGTGACATTGACACTGGTCAATTATAAAGACTCCCCGCTGACGAATGCATTTGTTGAAGATCAGATACCTGATGGATGCTCATTTATTTTTGGCTCTGCTAATATTGATCCGGCTGTTGGTAACAGTCTTGTTTGGTCCTTTAATTCTATTGCTCCTGATGAAGAAATAACCATCACTTATCTTCTGTCGACTGATCCCGCAAAATATTCTATACGTATGTCGTATGATGACATTGAAGGTGATCCGTACCAACGATGGGATATCACCTATGATCCTAATGGTACAACATCTAATTTCTGGCAGACACAGGATTTTATTGTGCACAGCGGTATTTCCGCATGGAATGTCGGGGATCCTGCTACTGCGTCAAAACATTACTTACAAAATTTAGATCCCTACTCTATCACAGGAAACTATCCATTGTATCGATTCTACCATTATTACGATACTGAAGCCGGTGCTGACGGAGGATTTATGGAAATCTCTACGGATGGTGGTAATGCATGGACTCCATTGGGCGATCGGGTATTCCGGAATGGCTATCCACGACGTCTTCAGTATGGAACATTTGCTATTCCTGATCTATTCGCTTTTTCAGGTAAAAGTTCTCCAACCCTGACGATGACACCTGTCTATATCGATCTGCGCGATTACACAGGCCAACAGGTAAAAATCAGATATCGTTTTGGAACCGATGCTAACATTTCCGGTGATGGCTGGTATGTAGATGATGTCGAGACTATGGATGCTGTGATCTATAATGCACAAGCCTGCCTGACCAGTGATGGATCAAATGACATATGTGTAGAAGCACCTGAAAGAGGAACCATCGTCGATACTTCTATACCTAATGCAACTCATGACGGTCATGATAATTCTGCTTTAGGACTCATGCCCAATCCGGCCGGTGATTTAATACAGGTGGTGCTGTCGGCTACAAAATCTGATGATGCCATGATTCATGTTTTTGATCTCACAGGACATTTATTATCCGGTAAAAAGTGGGCCATGACAGAGGGTATCAATCAAAATGTGATCGATATTTCAACATTTAATTCTGGTATGTATATACTGCAGGTTACAACTGGCAAGGTGATGTATAGTAAGAAGTTTGTGAAAGAATAATGATGTGTAATCAGTGATCAGTAATCAGTGATCAGTGATCAGTGATCGATGATCGATGATCGATGATTAAAAAAGTGCATTCAAAAAGAAAAAAGTTGTTCATAGTTTGAAACTACGAACAACTTTTTTCTTTTACAATCAACTTTTTTTATGCTTCAGATGAGTCTTTGGTTTCATCTTTAGCTTCATCAGCTGTCTTGTGCATCTTACTCTTTAATTCCTCGAATTTTTCTTTTGCATCTGCGGTAAGATGAGTGGCTGTCTCTTTGATATTATCTCTGATATCATCCAGTTTTTCTTTGACATGCATTTCTTTCAGGTTGTCTTTGATGTCATCCATGATTTCCTGTACATGGATCTCTTTCATAGCACCTTCCAGTTTGTCTACTAGTCCGGTCGTAATGGCGCCAAGGTCTTCACCAAGACCTTTCATGGAGTCGGAGAGGGACTCAAAGAATGTATCTTTTTTTGAAGCATCTTCTCCTGCTTTTTTTTCTTCTTTGGGGGTGCCATTGACATCATCCCATTCTTCTTTTTTTGAATTTTCCATATTGTCTAATTTTTCTTTGAAGTCATCTAATTTTTCTTTTGCCTGGGTATTGAGATCCTTTACTCCATCTTCTATCCTGGAGGAGACAACAGATGCAATGGCACTTAGGTTGTCGCCGAGATCTGTGAGGGATTCACCAAGTGTTTCGCTGATCGCATCGATAAGCGATTCTTTTGGTTTGTTCTTTTGTTTTTTACCCTTGCTTTCTGCAATAGCTTCAGCTGCTTTACCTAAAGCATCAGCATCGAGATTGTCGGCCTGGGCATGAATCGTTTCAGCGATCTTTTGTTTGACGGATTCTTTGGCCTCATTCAATTCCACTTTCATGGTCTGATGTTTCTTCTGATCCTCGAGAAATTTCTTTTCCCTGTTGATTCGCTCTTCCAATTCTACTTTAGTCTTCTGCATTTCTGCCAACTTCTCATTCTTGGAATTGATACGTTCATCGATCATCTTTAATTTGGCCATGCGGATCTGTGCTTCAAGCTGGCCTTCTGTATTGGCTATTCGATCATCCTGAAAGCTTTTATCCTTATCATCGCGTCTGATCGATTTGTCCATCTTCTCTATGGCCGAAAGCAATCCTTCATACCTGCGGCTTAACCTTTCAAGCGCAGATGTATCCTTAGTGCTTTTCTCTCCGAATTTTTTCTCTTTCACCTGTTTGAATGCGGCATCAATACGTTTCCAGATTTTGGAACGGTCGTTTCTTGATAAGTCAGCATCTTTAAATTCCTGCTGAAGCTTCTTCAATTCATTAAAAAGGGGTTGCAGGCCAAGACCGTTTTTGATCTTCAGTTCTACTTCATCTAATTTCGTATTGAATTTATCCGCAAACTCATGGGATACACGATCAACTTCGGAATCCATGTCCTTGCGCATATTCTTTAATTGCGTGAATATGTCATTGGTCATCTCCCGCAATTGCTGTCCATGATCACGGAGAAGCGTCTTGTCAAAAATATTTTTCTGGATTTTCTCCCAGGATTCTTTCATCTCTTCCCAGAGCTGATTTTTATAACTGGTAGCGCCTTTGATTTTGTCTTTGATATCTTCCAGTTCACTGAGGAATGAATGATATAATTTATTCGAAAGCACAAGGAAGTGCCATTCGGTTTGCGCCCGTTGAATAATATCGGGCCGGTCTACTTTTAAGTTGTCCGGAAGAATGTTGTCAGAGGCTGTCAGTGGCCGCTCAGTGTGCGTATATCCTTCAGGAAAAGGGACCTCATGGGCTTCTCTCCACTCATTGAGCATCAGGTTATAAAACTCTTCAGACGTAGTTTCAAATGGAAAAGTATACAAATCCACTACATTATCTTCGGCTTTCAGCGAGATAGCGATCAGCACTTTCTGATCCTTTTCATTGTTCCCCCACATTACGATTCTCGTCTTCATACGTAAGATTTTTAATGGTGCTATTAGTATCGTTTTTATTCGTTGGACTCAGGATCAAATCCTCATCCGTTACAATTTTGCCTTTTTTTACTTCGAATGTGCTTAGTATGCTGCTTATTGGGACTTTATTCACATTTTAAAGTAAGCCTGAAATTTGCATTTCCTTTCATGATCTCAGGAAGTGAAACGTATTTTAGGTGATTTTGATCTGTAAGAATGCAAAAAATATCCAATCACCATATTCCCTGCCTGACGGGATATTGCGGTGCAAAAAAAAATATTCCAAACCACTACTTAAACTGCCAATGATCCTGACATCTCAGCCTTTATAATTTTCTTTTCAATCAGGTACTCAGCGATTTGTACTGCATTTGTAGCTGCACCTTTCCTCAGGTTGTCTGCTACTATAAATAAATTCCAACACCGGTCTCTTGATTCATCTTTTCGGATGCGGCCAACCCACACGTCATCTTTCCCTTCTGCCAATATGGGCATGGGATACTGATTAGCACCAGGGTTATCGTATAGCTTAACACCCGGGGCCTCAGCGAGTACCGACCTGATCTCAACAAGTGTTGCATCTGATTTCAATTCAATATTGACGGCTTCGCTATGCCCGGCTACAACCGGTACACGTACGGCAGTAGCGGATACCGGCAAATCCGGTTCTTCCATAATCTTACGTGTCTCATGCACCATTTTCATCTCCTCTTTGGTATAATCATTTTCAAGAAAAACATCACAATGCGGGAGACAATTTGCGTATATCGTATGAGGGTATACCTGAGCTTCCGGTTTTAACCCTTTCGCTTCATCCTGGTATTGCTTCACTGCTTTCATGCCTGTCCCGGATACAGCCTGATACGTGGATACGATAATCCGTTGGATACCAAAACGGCGATGAATCGGATTCAGTGCTACGACCATCTGAATGGTGCTACAATTCGGATTAGCTATTATTTTATCTTTTTCCGTTAACACATGGCCATTCACTTCAGGAACAATGAGCGGAATATTATCGGTCATCCTCCATGCTGAGGAATTGTCAATAACGGTGCAACCAACATCAGCAAAAGCCTGTGCCCACTCTTTTGAAACTGATGCTCCGGCAGAAAATAAAGCGATATCCGGTTTTCTGTCTATCGCTTCCTGCATGGATATCACAGGATATGGACGACCATTGAACATAATCGTACGTCCAACTGAACTGGCAGAAGCGACCGGCAATAATTCGGAAACAGGAAAGTCTCTTTCCTCAAGTACTTTTAACATCATCTGGCCTACCAGGCCTGTAGAACCAACGACAGCTACTTTCATATTTATCTAAACTTGGTTAAGGGGTACAAAGTTACGCCGTCTGAACGAATATAGCAGAGAGCGAAGAGCGAAGAGCGAAGAGCGAAGAGCAGAGAGCAGAGAGCGAAGAGCAGAGAGCAGAGAGC
>JBDUAU010000637.1:0-4747 GCA_040004485.1 Saprospiraceae bacterium | reverse complement strand
GCGCGCTTGATCTCGCTATCCCAATACGCGCCCTTGACCAAACGACACATCAGGGATTCTTATGTCCTTTATATATGTATAGCAGCCCCTGTTATTTCTTACCTGATCAATACCTATTCGCAGGAATTATTTGGAGGTCTGACCTTAGGGTTTCTGATCCTTGCGGTGAATGGATTGCTAACGTTTATTGGTTTATGGTTTATTTCAAAACCGGGTGATGTTCGTGAGGCGCTAAACGGTCCTACTTCTCTATCCTGATCTCCGAAATCTTTTGTTTTGCATCATAATACAAATACACCCTATAAGCACCGGTAGACGTCGTAAGGTCGCCAAGTGAATAACTTGATCTGCCATTCGTGGCTGGTGTTAAATGAGCACGTTTGTACCCCTTCACTGTATTCTGGCTAAAAAAAGCAGAAAGACTTTTAACCGTCTCAGCAGCGGACAAAGATGCATCCTGATCTAAAATGGAAAGATCCACCTTGTCTGCTAAATATGCACTCAGATCTGCTCCGCTTCCCTTATTGATCGCAGCATCTATAGCGACATTCTGCCCAAATGCCATGAAGGGGAGAACAAACAATATACTTGCTAAAATATGATGTGATGCTTTCATAATCAACTAATAACGAGGGAGGCAGCTAAATAGTTTGGTTCAAACCCTTTGTAGCATGTTAATGTATTGTTGCGCCCTCCGCTCTTTGGTTTTTCTAAGACAAAGTAAAACGTCTCCATTTTTTGGTTTTACGAAGACAGGGGCAAGCCGCTGTCTCTATATGTCGATTTTTGCCAACTGCTTAGCGTTCTTACTCTCTCACTCCTCTCGCTTCTCTCACTTCTCTCACTTCTCTCACCGAAACAACTTCACCAAAGACAAAACTACCGCAATCACCAATACCACATAAGCAAACTTCGAAGCCCCCGGAATACGACTGGCATAATGCGACGACAACCACCCACCTAAAAACTGGGCCACACCCATCACCAATCCAATAGTCCACACCACCTGACCCATGAAAGCGAAAATAATAACGGCTATCAACGTAAATATTCCAACAGAAACCGCTTTAATGGCATTTGCTTCAATCATCGGTAGTCTCGTCACTAAAACCAATACCGCAAGAAAAAAAACACCCATGCCCATCTGAATAAATCCACCATAAAAACCAAGGATCAGAAACAACGGCCATTCCAACCATCGAGGGATCATACTCTTATCGGGATTCACGATCAGCCATCGTTCCGGATTGACAAGAATCACAATCAACATCAATACCATCAGAAACCTGAACACATGCATAAACTGATCACTCGTCACCTGCGTCGCCACAACTATTCCCCCTAATGCTCCGATCACAACAGGTAAAATATATTTCACATAAAGAAAATAATCAACCTTCTTATGCGCGAAACCCGTCATCGCCCCCGCCGAATTCATCAGCACACCTATACGATTGGTACCATTCGCGATATTCCCTGGAAGACCTATTAACTCTGTGAGAACAGTGAGTGTGATGACAGATCCATTACCAGCCAATGCATTGATAAAGCCTGCAAAAAATGCCCCGATAAAAGCGATGATGATTTGCTCAGGACTCCAGTGCATCTCCATCAGTCAATATATCATCCCGAATAGTCTGGCATAATTCCACCAACACACCATTTGCCGAGCGAGGATGAATGAAACAAACCCATTTATGATCAGCACCTCTGTGTGGCTCTTCACGCGTCAATTCAAATCCTTCTGCTTTAAGACGCTTCATCTCCGCTCTGATATCAGCTACTTCAAAAGCAATATGATGCAATCCTACTCCCCTGCGATCAATAAATAGTTGAATCGCACTGTCCTCATGCGTTGCCTGCAAAAGTTCAACTTTGCTATTGCCTGTCACAAAAAATGAAGTAATTACTTTTTCAGACAGGACTTCTTCATGCTTATAAGGAGGAGTGCCAAGAAGTCGCTCGAATAAAGAATCACTTTCATCCAGTGACTTAACAGCTATACCGATATGTTCTATGCTATACATGGTTCAGTTTGCATGAAGTTATATATTCGCCAAATTAGTTATATTTTTGACCGACAGTAAAAATTGATTTACCTGATCTTCATCAAACACCTATTCATATCATGAGCAAATCTCTGCAAAAACTCTTCATCATACTTTCTTTATTCCTGTCGGTACAGATGGTCATCGCACAGGACTATCTGGTTGACTTTACTTTCCTGGGGAAAAAGACGAAAGCCGAATTATTTCTGATCTTTTTTCAAAATGTGGAATACGACATTAATCTCTATAAAATAAGATATAAAACGCCGGGTGTCGATATGCTGAATGACACAGCTTCCGGGCTATTGGTTGTGCCCATTGTACCTGAAAATGCCCTTCTTCCAATCGTAGTCTATGACCATGGGACGACTACCGGACCGACTGATGTACCCTCACAGTTAAAAGGAGGATATGAAGTAGCAATGGCCTATGCAGCTTCTGGTTTTATCACTGTCGCTCCCGATTATCTCGGCCTCGGTGATTCGAGGGGCTTTCATCCTTATGTGCACGCGGCGACTGAAGCCTCAGCATCTCTGGATATGTTAAATGCAGGCCTCGAATGGCTCGATGCTAATCCACCGGACTGGAATCCATACTATCTTTTTATTGCAGGATATTCACAGGGAGGACATGCTTCCATGGCGCTCCACCATGAAATTGATAACTTTTGGTCTTTTGTATACCCCGTGACCGCTGCTACACACATGTCCGGACCTTACAGCATGTCAGGAGCCATGAGAGACAAACTTCTGAGTGATGAATCTTATGGCTCACCGGCTTATATGGCTTACATCGTATTAGGATACAATCAATTCTATGATCTGTATACAGATATCAACGAAGTTTTTAAACAACCCTATGCGGCATCGATTGACAGCTTCTACAATGGCATCATCAATCTGGATGTGCTCAATACAAAATTGCTTGCGCAACTTTCAGCAGGTGGCAACACCATTCCAAAAAGAATGCTGCAGGATACACTGGTAGCATCGGTGATAGCCAATCCAAATCACAAATTCAACCTCGCCCTGGCCGACAATGATACCTATAACTGGGCTCCTACGGCTCCGACCCGTCTTTATTATTGTGGAGCTGATGAACAAGTCACCCCGGAAAATACGGCTATAGCTGCGTCAGCCATGCAGGCATTAGGAGCCACTGATGTACAGGCTGTCAATCTCAATCCGAATTATAGCCATGCTACATGTGTCTTTCCAGCTATCATCAGTTCGATTGCTTTTTTCAAATCCTTCATCGGTGCTTCCGGCACAAAAGATGTGTATGCCTTAGGTGATGAACTGACTTTCTTTCCGAATCCTACGACTGAATATGTCTCTGTTGATTGGTCAGCTGCAATCGATGGTTTTGACTACCGGATCATCAATGCAAGTGGTATCACTGTAGATCGGGGTACGACATCATCAAGCCATCTCTCCCTGTCAAAACTTCCAGGTGGATTGTATATGATCGTCTGCACAGCAGGTGGTCAGACAAAGATGGGAAGAGTACTCCGCCAATGAGCATCAACGTAGACAACTTTGAAGATGAAGTTCACTTTCTGATCACCGAGCGCGGAAAGGAATATTTTGATGCCAGCCAGGTGACCATGCTCAAGCAGACCGCTGAAGGCTGGACTGCTGTCATTGATGGAAATGAAACATACCATGTACTGCTGGAGGGACATGATGTCATCACGACATGGCAGTGCACCTGTCCCTTCGAACATGGCCCTGTCTGTAAGCATGTCGCTGCCGTTCTCTACGCAGTGCGTGAAAATATCAGAGCAAACAGAGCATCATCAAACGGAGAAATCGATCGATGGATTGACGAAATAGATGCAGAAACATTACGCCGGCTTCTCAAAATTGAAGTTCGAAAAAATGAAGAAGTAAAGACATCCGTTTATCATGAGATGAAAAAGATTGAATAGTGAATAGTGAATAGTGAATAGTGAATAGTATTGACAGGGCTTGCCCCTGTCTTTGTAAAACACTCAAGTGAGTTGTGAATCGATCGTAGAGACGCCAATTTATCGCATCTCCCTGAATCGATCGTAGAGACGTCGATTTATCGCGTCTCCCTGAATCCTCTTGAGACGTGAGTAAAATATAATTTGCTGAATTTGCGGCAACAAAATAAGTAGTGAATTGAAAACAAAATCCGACATCGTCAATAATTGGCTACCCAGATATACAGGAATGTCACTCGACAAATTCGAGCGCTATATTCTTCTGGTCAATTTTTCACACTATGTAGATGTCTTCGCCAAAAAATTCAATGTGGAAATTTATGGCCAGGGCCTCTCGATGCAATGTGCCACTGCAGAAGAAATCACAATCATCAACTTCGGAATGGGCAGTGCAAATGCTGCCACGATCATGGACTTGTTGATGGCGATCAAACCAAAAGCATGTCTCTTTCTTGGAAAATGTGGTGGCCTGAAAATGAAAAAAAATAAAGTTGGCGATATGATACTGCCGATAGCTGCTATCAGGGGAGAAGGAACATCAAATGATTATTTCCCCGCCGAAGTTCCTGCACTTCCTGCATTCGCTCTGCAAAAAGCTATCTCCACCACGATCCGTGATTATGCAAAAGATTATTGGACTGGCACTGTATACACCACCAATAGAAGAGTCTGGGAATTTGATTTAAAATTTAAAAAATATCTCAACAAAATCCGAGCCACCGCCGTTGAT
>JBDUAU010000279.1:0-4775 GCA_040004485.1 Saprospiraceae bacterium | reverse complement strand
GGCGTGCGGACCATCAGGGTGCTGCGCGAGATCCCACATCCATTGCTCGAACGTGAATTTGGAAAAATGGGCCAGTTCCTGTGGGAAAGCTCCAATGCCATCGATCGCCGCCAGGTCATCCCCTACAACGAACAAAAATCAATGTCGAAAGAGCGCACCTTCAGCGAAGACACCCTCGATATGAAGTTTATCCGCAGCCTCCTCGGAAGCATGGTCGACGAACTTGGCTTTGATCTCCGACAGGATTCACGCCTCACCAGCTGCATCACCGTCAAGATCCGCTATGCCGACTTCAATACCTTCACCAAACAACGCCGCATACCCTACACCGCACAGACACGCCAACTCATCTCCTATGCACAGGAACTCTTCGAAGAAGTATACGAGCGCCGCCAACTGATCAGACTTATCGGTGTCAAGTTCAGCGGTCTCGTCAACGGACATATCCAGCTCAATCTCTTCGACAATACCGAATCCGAAATCTCCCTGCTGCAACAACTCGATCACATCCGCCGCCGATGGGGAAAAGAAGCGATCAGCTGGGCCAATTTTAGACCAAAGGGCAAAGAGCAGCCTTCGCCAAGCAATAAGCAACCGAAGCAATAAGCAACAGGCAATAAGAAATTGGCAATTCATACTCTTTATTCTATTGAAGGCATTGAATGCTTCAAATCAAATCTTAATCGATCCTAATTTTTCTTGATATATCCGCGTCCTATTTTTTTTGAATGACAAAATGATAATAAGGTAAAAATGGAGGACGCAGATTTTATAAGAAAAATTAGGATTTATTAAGATCAAAGAAAAATAGCCGGAATAAAAATAATCCCTATTTTCATGCAGTAGGGTATAATTTTACTTAATTTTGTACGTAATTACGTACAAAATATAAAAATGAAAGCAATAACCATATCGAATCTCAGAAGCAGGATCAGCTATTTTTTTAAGCTGGTGACAGATTCATCAGAGGTATTGATCATCCCAAGGACGAATACGGAGGATGCGGTAGTTATCCTTTCCCTGAAAGAATATAATGCACTGACGGAAACAAATTATCTCCTGGCATCAGAAGCAAATCGCAAAAGATTACTTGAATCCATCCAACAATTGGACAATGAGAAATTGATTCCTTATGATCCGGATACCGATCAAAAATCATGAATATTGAATTCACTCCAAAGGCATGGGAAGAAATGAATTATTGGATTCAAAATGATGCATCGAAAGTTGAAAAAATAAATGAACTGATCAGATCAATAAGACAGAATCCTTTTAAAGGCATGGGAAGTCATGAACCATTAAAACATTCACTCAAAGGATTTTGGTCCCGTAGGATTGATTCAGAACACAGATTAGTTTATCGGGTCGCAGGGATAAAAGATGAGCAAAAGATTCAGATTGTTCAATGCCGATATCACTACAATGAATGAAATAAAAAAGGGACAATAATTAAATTACCCCTTTTCGATTTTCGTCACTCGTTACTCGTTACTCGTCACTCGTTATTCAGTTATTCGTTATTCAGTTATTCGTTATTCGTCACTCGTTATTCGTTATTCGTTATTTGTCACTCGTTATTCGTTATTCGTTATTCGTTATTCGTTATTCGTCACTCGTTATTCGTTACTCGTTACTCGTTACTCGTTTTTCGCTCTCTGCTCTCTGCCCTCTGCCCTCTGCTATTTCACCAAATACACAATCTTCGTCATCCACTTATTGGAATCAGGTTCAGTGCCAGGTCCGGCAAAATACTCTTCCATCACAGGGGGTATCTGTTCTAATTTATTTCCTTTGATGTGCGCATCCATGGCCATATGTGCATCACCCATTTTACCATATCCTCCTACGTAATCAATCATCAGGGCTTTATTAGCCGGTAGTGTAATAACCTGCATTCCTGCAGGGGCTTTCATATCTCCTTTGATCGGAACAGCAACCGCCATGTCGCTTTCCATTTTCTTTTCATCCCATGTATAGTATATTCCGGAAGGGGGCCCTGCCATTTCCACTTTTCCTTTTTTCAAAGCTTCCATTAGCAGCGGAGTATTCTTCGAAAAGAAATCAGAGATGCCGCTCATGGCTATTATTTTGCGAACAACTAAATATTTACCTCCTGGATATTGTCCTGGGCTGATCTGATAATTCAAATCCATTTTTGGCGTTTTTGGTGCAGATTCAACCATCGTTTTCAAATCGGCAAGGCCCTTTTCATAAAAACCACCGACATTCTTATCCATACTCATCATGGAACCCATTATCCTGCCCATGAAATTATTATCGCCATGCATTTCCCAGGTAACTTTTGTCCCGGCACCTTCAGGTGCAAGATTTAAGGAAGCATCTGACTCACTTACTCCCCATGGCATAAAGAATTTAAGATGCACATTTGAAGATTTCATTGGATCAATGGCAGTAATAGTCTGCTCTCCTTTACCCATTTTTTTGGATTTCCATGTACTTGATGAGCCCACTTCACCATCGTTACCTGCGTATTCAACGACAGAAGTAGTATCTGCTTTTAAAAAAGGTGACCACTCATTTACCTTTTTCAATGAATTCATTTGTGGCCAGACCATAACCGGCGTAGCAGCTATGACCACGGATCTCTCGACCTTATAGGTTTTTGGTCCCATGATTCCCATCACAATGCCTATCACTACCAGGGCTAACAGGACATACAAGAGGTATTTTAAGATTTTCATTTCGGTTGGTTTTAGATCATCAAATATAGAAAATGAAGCCCATTTGATATACTAAAGCCATCCTGATAAATTCAGTATTATTGACTTGTAAATACAATTGAAAAAATGAAAAACCGCCTCAACGTATTATGGGCAATAGCTATACTTCTAAGTGTAGTAGCTTGTAAAAAGAGCAGCTCTGTAGCTGATACCGATCGTCCCTATCAACCCTGGGTATTCCGATCCGTCCTTGATCAGCATCCGCGCATCATCACATTTGCACTGCATGATGATATGTGGGCCGCATATCATACAGACAGTTGTTCTCTTTACCAGGTCTGGAAAGGACATGTTAAACTTCAGGGTGCAGTTTATGATAATGCACATGGTCCGCAACCCATATCAATAGGTAATATATGGCTGAAAAATCCTAATGGTCAACCCTGGAATGTAACGAAGGGAGGTCAACAAGTGCTGAAGGAAGTACAATATGGCGGGCATGCCCTCAAAAATGGCCATGCCTACATGATGTACAAATTAATATGCTCCGATGGCACAACACTCAACGTGACTGAACAGCCTGAGGTCGTCAAAAATACTGATGGACAGATAGGGTTTGAACGAAAATTCAACGTCAAAACAGGTGCAAAAGGATATGATGTCAGCATTGCACAACAAGTCACCTCCATAGCCCTAAAAAATAATATTCAGACTAACGGGAAATGGAATATTGACAAAGAAGAAACTGCCCAGGTCAATTCAAAACAGATATTGACGCTGAATGGTCGTCTTACACTGAATGAAGAAGGAGAAACTTTCTTCACCACATTATTCGTCAGCGAGCCGACGATCATTAATCCAAATACAACCGGAGAAGCTGATAACACATTATCGTTGGGGGAAAGACTTATTGACAAAAATGATTGTAAGACTTGTCACAATACTAATGTTCAAACCATTGGTCCTTCATTCAAACAAATAGCACAACGATATCCACTCGATGATGAAACTGTAACTACGTTGACCAATAAAGTTATAAAAGGAGGTGCAGGCATATGGGGCACCCAGGTGATGAGTGCACATCCTGAACTTCCTGTCTCTGATGCTCAGCAAATCATCCGCTATGTACTCTCACTTGACACTACAGACACAGGACAAAAGGAAGTCGGAGGTAATGCCATTGAATTAGTGACTGAGTTGAAAGACGGGAAGGATTTATTGCCAGGTTTATTTGTTGAGGCTTACACGAATCAAAAGGGATTTGAAAATATACCGCCTATTCCTGCTACTAAAAAATCTGATCAGGCGGGTATCATTTCTGATTTTCAGGCTATAGACGCACAGAAATTCGGAGGATTAACTGAAGATTTTATCATTATCGCAAAAGGATATCTGTATGCAGAAAAAGATATCACGACAGGCTTAAGAATATGGAGTGATGATGGTTCGAAAGTGACTGTCGATGGTAAACTGATCCTCAATAATGACGGACAACATGGAACAGAGGTAAAAGAAGTGACCGTAAAATTATCACAGGGATACCACCCCATCATTCTTGAATACATGCAGGGAAAAGGAGGAAGGTATCTGTCATTTGAATGGAAGCCTGAAGATGCAAAGGAATGGACAGGTGTTCCTTCAATAAACCTTCTTCATTCTACAGATGTAAATTCAAAATTGTTGGGGAAAACACTCTCCATGGTTATGGGCAGTGTAATTCCCGGCGACATGTCTTCTGAAGTAAGTGTGCATCCTTCTTTTGATCTGACACAGGCACGGCCATGGGATTTTCTTCCAAAAGTCGGCGGAATGGATTTTATGTCAGACGGTCGTCTTGCGATCAGCACCTGGGATCCGTCAGGTTCTGTATACCTTCTGACGAATGTTGAATCAGGTGACCCTGCACAAATAAAAGTCAAACGAATAGCCAGCGGACTTGCAGAACCTCTCGGTCTCAAAGTGATCCATGACACGATATACATCATGCAAAAACAGGAACTCACAAGATTAGTAGACAATGATGGTGATGGCCTGATAGACGAGTATCAGTGCGTGTCAAACAATTGGAAAACATCGGACAATTTTCATGAATTT
>JBDUAU010000374.1:0-4784 GCA_040004485.1 Saprospiraceae bacterium | reverse complement strand
AATTGAGATAATTTCAAAAGAAGAAATAAATTCTTCATCCTTTCCCGGCCATATCAAGGGCTATTTGATTATGCTGATTTTTCGAATATCAGATACCTTCGATCCTATTCGAATAAAATAAATGCCAGTCGGTAAATTCCCTAAATCCATTTCAGAAATATCTGATGTTATAAGCTGATTCATTACTTCCTCATGAAGCGAATTGAAGACATTGATTTCTGAATTCAATTCTGCTCCTTCAACATAGAAAAGCCCTGATGAAGGATTTGGATAAATGGAGATGTTCGATAAATTTTGATTTTCACAACGAGCGGAACGGATAATGGAAAATTTAAACTGTCCATCAAAATCAGTTTGTTTTAACCTAAAATATCTCGTTCCACTTATTGACGTGGGATCCGTAAAAGAATAATTTAGAATCTGGTTGCTGTTACCGGCTCCTGCAATTGTGCCTAATGCTTGCCAGTGTATCATATCCATACTTCGCTCAATGGTAAAATAATCATTGTTTATTTCAGAAACGGTGGTCCACATGAGGCCTACCGAACTTCCATTACATTTGGTGGTGAAATCAGATAATTCTATTGGCAATGTTGATGTAAGATCAATCTTTAATACAAATACATCATACGAGGAATTTGGCGTTTGGTTATACGCATTGGACGTAGTTGGAAAATCATCGGACTCTGTGAATCCGGTAATGTAGGCTATACCATTGGCATCTATAGCTATTGAACGGCCACCTTCTTCTAAACTCCCACCTATAAAGGAGGAATACAGTAACACCGAACCAGAACCATTCAGCCGCGACACAAAAATATCATTATCCCCATTATTTGATGTGTTGTATGCGCCGGCAGTTGTGGGAAAATTAGATGAAGATGTCAATCCCGAAATGTATACATTTTCACTCCCATCAATTGCTATGTCGTAACCAAATTCATTTCCATTTCCTCCCAGGAAGGTAGAAAATATCAATGCAGAAGCAGAGCTATTCAACTTCGTCACAAAAACATCGCCGCCGCCGTTCGCCGTTTGGTCAAAAGCCCCGGCTGTAACGGGATAATCAGAGAAATTTGTTCTTCCCGTTACATATGCATTGCCATTGGCATCCGTGGTTATGGAATAGCAACGGTCGGAGCCAATTCCACCAAGAAAAGTGGAATAGAGTAAAGCCGAACCATTGCTGTTCAGTTTAGTTACAAAAACATCATCTGCCTGATTGAAAGTCTCATCAAAGACTCCGGCAGTAGTGGGATAATCTGATGAGTCCGTATATCCTGTCACATATGCATTGTTGCTCACATCTACCGCTATGCCAAAACCAAAATCTTCACCGGTACCTCCGAGATATGTAGAATAGATTAAAGCTGAACCTGAACTGTTAAACGTCGTTACGAAACTATCCCAAAAACCTTGTTTTACAGTACTAAGCGCACCTCCCGAAGTCGGATAATTAGTTGACTCTGTTTCACCTGTAACATATACATTTCCATTGGCATCTTTGGCAATAGCATACGCTTCGTCATATGCACTCCCGCCAAAAAAAGTAGAATAGATTAATGCTGAGCCGTTACTGTTTAATTCAGTTACAAAGCAATCATGCAGTCCATTAATACTTAGGTCATATGCCCCGCCAGTGACAGGATAATCCGTGGATGCGGTAGTGCCGGTAATGTATGCATTGCCACTTCCATCAATGGTAAGTGCATACGCATTTTCATAACCGCTTCCGCCGATAAAGGTGGAATACACCAATGCTGAGCCACTATTGTTCAATTTCGTCACAAAAACATCACTGTTCCCGGTATAACTCTCATCATATGCGCCGGCAGTTGTGGGATAGGTAGCAGATGATGTACTCCCGGTGATGTAAGCATTGCCACTTTCATTGACAGCAATGGCATTAGCGTCATCAAAGCTACTGCCGCCGATGTAGGTCGAATAGACTAATGGATCTATTATTAAGGGTTTACTTCTGTCATAAATTCCAACCTGAATGGAAACAATTCCATGATCGTCCTTCTCAAACCTGCTGACTACTTTTTGTTTCACTCCATTTTTTTCCTGCCAGGTAAAAAGTCCTGCTTGCTTCACCTCTCCAAAACGGGTAGTAAATACTAAATCTCCTTTCTCGTTTATAAATGTCTGAAGACTTCCCTCAATCGCCATTTGGATCTGACCTGGATCAGCATTTGGTTTTACAATGAAATCATATCTGATATTTCCACTCTCGAAATAATAGCGCTCATCAATATTGTCGTAAACATCGCGCAGTAATGCTTCCTGGTATAATGCAACCTCACTTATCCATTTATCCCGATCGTTGCGCATGAAGTAATTGTAATAAGCGGTACTCTTTTCAATACCCTTCGAAGTTGATGATGCATTCGCATTTTTCAAGGTTATGTTTACAACATGGCCAAATCGATCTTTTTCTTTTTCTTCGAATTTTTGATTCTGAGTAAAGTGATTTGCGTCGTGAAGATTGGCGTCTGTATGACTCCTTTGTTTCAGTTTATAAAAATCATACACAACGCCATGAGTGGTTATCCAAGCATCTAATCCATCTATGCGAGTAAGGAAATGCACTTCATTGGGCCATTGACCTTTATTCTCAATAAAAAATTGGTGATCGCTTTTCTGTAAAGCAGATTGAGCTTTTGTATTATCCTGGCCGACAACGTTAGTCATCAAAAGCATAGCTGCTAAAAAATTCAGTAAAAAAGAATTCATTCTAAAATTTTTAAAGATGTAGGATATATCCAATGATTCATGGGCATCTTAAAAAGTCAATTTCTATTAAAATTAAGATCGCAGAATGATGAAAAATCACTTCACTGGAGAAGAATGAGTAATTGCCAGAAATCAATGAGTCAACGGCAGAAATGGGGGAATAATCAACATGGATTTTTTTTGAGGAGCGGATACATCCTGCAACATTATAACCTCCGTCTGTGGTTTCATGAATGTTTCATGGGTCTTCATCCTCTTTTCCTCCTACCCTCTGTACAAGTCATGGTATCTTATAAATTGTTAAAAAGCCCGAACTGCACGCACAAATGATTGTAAATTCTTATTGGTAGTGTTTTGGTTGCCGCAGCAAAAGTTCTGGTACCAGGCTACATTGTTAGTGCTCTCGCTTGAACTCCAATAATAAGCTTGAGATGCAGTAGAAAAACCACCAATTGCAACTCTATTTAAATAAAGTTTATTCAATTCATCCTTGCTTGGTAAGAACCAATCACTATAGCCCCCGAGTACCAAATCATCGCAGATACGGGCAGCTATTGCGGTTGTGACACATCCGGTTACAATATCTATGGTATTTTGATTCCCAGTTCCAAGGGATGTGCCCTCAGCTCCCGGCATATTTGCTCCAATACAACCCCATTCGATAAATAAGCTTTGGTCGCTTGTGGGAGCAATTAGGCCATGAACCTGTCCTTCAATATAGCCCGGATCGCCAGACAGCAAAATATAAGCAACCTTTCCTCCGCCATAACTATCACCTATAGCCAAAGGTGGTGCTAAAGCACCCCCAATCATATTTCTCCAATAAACACCACTATAGATTTCTAATTCACCTGCGCCACAATCAGTGCAATAAATCATAAGACCCATAGCTGGTGATGAAATCGCAATACGTTGTGCTTTCGTCATCCGAGGCGGAAGAAACCCTTGTGATGTGGATGTCACATCTAATGCCGCAGTTGAGGCAGGAGTTAAGGTGCCAATACCTACCTGGGCAAGACCACAGCATTGAAAGGCAAAAAGAAAATAAATAATGTTTAACTTCTTCATTTTATTATCTGCTTTAAATATGTGCACTACAAGACAAATGTTTTTTACCAATGAAGGCGACCATAATTTTAACCGTAACAAGTAAATAAAACTAAGAAATGAAAGAAGATGATAATGGACCGGAGCGGGCTAATGAGTCAATGCCAGAAATGGATTAGCGGAGAACAATAATTCATCGGTAATCGGTGAGAGTTATTCAGTGGAATGAGGGCAATGTGCTTAGAGCGTAGGAGCAGGATGATCACTGTGCCGAAGAAGTCACAGTGAAAGGTTGAATGAGAAAGGGAATAATGACTTACCGATTAACGATGGCAGAAGTTGAGCCTTTTCATCTTCCAATGACCTTCAGGAACTCGTCTTTCTTCCTCCTTGAAACAAGGATGTAGGTTCCATCTTTCAATTCCACCTGTCCTCCGTCACCTCGCATATAGCGTTTAATAAAATTAAGGTTGATGATGTGAGAGTTATGCGGCCTGAAAAAGATATCCTGGGGAAGAATTTCTTCGAATTCTTTCAGGGTCCTGCTTGCCATCAACTTGGAATGGTCATCAAAATAGATCATGGTATAATTACTTTGGGCCTCCAGGTGAATAATCTGGCTGATATCAAAAAATAATAATCCTTCTTGTGCAGGAATGGCGATTTTATTCAGAAATGGCTTTGTCAGTAAATTTTGCTCGAGCGTTTCAAGCTTCTTATTGTCAAGGTTAGTCACCGGCTGTGTGGCTAGTCGTTCAATCGTTATTTTCAATTCATCGATGTCAATTGGTTTTAACAGGTAATCAAAAGCGGCATACTTAATGGCTTTGATTGCATAGTGATCATATGCAGTTGTAAAAATCAAATGAAATTTTTTTTCCGGAATATTGATCAGCATTTCGAACCCATCCATTTCAGGCATCTGGATATCCAGGAAGACAAGCTGGGGCGCCAATTGATTGATCTTTTCAATTCCCTCCCTGCCATTTTCAGCTTCACCT
>JBDUAU010000706.1:0-4806 GCA_040004485.1 Saprospiraceae bacterium | reverse complement strand
AATCACAAGGTTATAACATCAGCCTTTTCTTATTCGCTTTTTATTTCCCCATTATCGGATACCTTATTTATACATCAGATTTTCTTCCACGGATTTTGGGTATTATATACACTCTGGCTGGTTTAGGTTATCTCATCAATAGTCTTGCGTGGTTTCTTTTTCCTCGTTTAGCGGTACATCTTTTCCCATACGTTTTGCTTCCGGCTTTTATTGGTGAAAGCTCAATGGCTCTATGGCTCATTTTGAAGGGCGTTAATCAGAAAAAAGCTGCGGTAAGCACTTCTATGGCAAAGGGGAATTGAAGGAGATATGGCCGCAAAAGGGAGTATAATTTTGTTACTTTTACTTCATGCCTTCTCTCCTCTCCGGTTTTGAATACGACATTTTCATCAGCTATCGTCACAAAGACAACAAAGGCGATCATTGGGTCACAGAGTTTGTCAATGCATTAAAAGCTGAGCTGGAAGGAACGTTTAAGGAAGACATTTCCATTTATTTTGATTTCAATCCTCATGATGGCCTGCTCGAAACGCACAACGTAGATAAGAGCCTCGAAGGAAAACTGAAGTGCCTCATCTTCATTCCCATCATCTCACAAACATATTGCGATCCAAAATCATTCGCATGGCAACATGAGTTTTGTGCATTCAACAGGATGGCGAAAGAAGATCAGTTCGGCAGAGATATCAGGCTGAGCAATGGAAACGTGGCGAGCAGAATACTTCCTGTAAAAATTCATGATCTGGATGCGGAAGACAAAGCCACTCTTGAACATGAACTGGGAGGCGTATTAAGGGCCATTGAATTTATCTATAAAGAACCTGGCGTGAATCGTCCGCTTAAACCCGGCGATAATAAAGTTGACAATCAAAATAAAACGGACTACCGCAACCAGGTCAATAAGATAGCCAATGCTATTAAAGAAGTCATCACTGCATTAAAGTACCCGACCGTCAGAATGGCGGCTGCATCGGAGGAACTGAAATCGTTTCGGTCAGATCATCCTAATGCATCTTCCAGGAAAAATAAGGCTATTATTTTTTCGTTCCTGATTCTTCTCCTCGCCGTTATTTCATTTTTGTTGTACAAACGATATTCGTCGCCGACATTCGATGCGCAGCCAAAAACAATAGCTGTCATCCCGTTTGTCAATCTAAGCGCGGATCAGGGAGATGAATACTTTGCGGAAGGGGTGTGCAATGAAATATTGACTCAATTGTCCAGGATTAGTTCACTCCATGTGATCTCACGTACATCAATGCTTCAATTCAAGGACTCCAAAAAAACAATGAAAGAAATCGGAGAAACTATCGGAGCGGATGTATTGCTCGAAGGAAGTGTCCAGAAATCAGGCAACAAAGTGCATATTTCTGTTCAGCTCGTGAATGCGAAAAATGACACACAGTTGTGGGCTGAAACATATGACAAGGAATTCAAGGATATTTTTTCGATCCAGAGTGATGTAGCTACCAGTATTGCTACACAGTTAAGAACAAATCTGACATCATCAGAGAAAGCGCGTATTGCCAAAAAGCCCACCACAAATATGGAGGCCTATAATCTTTACCTGAAAGGAAGTTTCGAAATTCAAAAAGTTTCACCGGAAGGGTTGGAGTTAGGATTGGATATGATGAACAGAGCAATTAAACTCGACCCTGACTTTGCATTACCCTATATTGGTATAGCATATTACTATGGTCTCGCGACAGATTTTTTCATGGCACCCAATGTGGCTATGCCTCAATTGAAGATAGCGGCTCAGACGGCGTTGTCGAAGGACAGTACACTGGCGGATGCATATGCCTGGTATAGTAATTACGAACTCTGGTATGCATGGAACTGGGAGCAGGGTAAAAACCTAAGTATAAAAGCGATTGAACTTGAACCCAACAAATACCTGGCGCATTTTTTTCTCAGTTGGTATTACAGCGCACAGGGAAATCTTGAGGAGGCTATTAAGGAAAGTACACGTATGGTTGAACTGGAGCCTATGAATCCGGAAGAGGGTTCATTCCATGCCCTCATGTACTATTATGCAAGGCAATATGATGAGGCATTAAAGCAACTTGATAAATTAAGTTCGTTTGATCCGAACTATCCGTTTGCCCATTTTGTGCGTGGACAATGTTATATTCAACAGAGAAAATTTGAAGAAGCTATTGATGAACAGAAGAAGGCACATGAAATATTTGCTGCACCCTGGTCACATGCACGTCTTGCGTATGCGTATGCGTGTGCAGGAAAAAAACAACAGGCCATCGCTATTTTAGATTCACTTAAACGACAATCCGCCAGCCAATATGTTGCATCAGATGTTGTAGCCAGTGTTTATGTTGCTCTGGGGGATAAGGATCATGCATTTGAATACCTGGGCAAAGCATTGAGTGAGCGTGCCGGCTGGATGTTATGGATTAAGGTAGATCCGATCTGGGATCCTATCCGGAAGGATGTCAGGTTTTCTGCTGTTGTTAAACAGATGGGATTATGATATGAACAATAGTCAATTAATAAAAACCAAAGCCTTCTTCTGCGGAGCTGACTTCGCTAATACCCTTCGACAAGCTCAGGGACTATTTAAATTTTATCAAATGTTGAGCGAAGCCGAAACAATTTAACGAAAACAAATTGTCGGTCGCTGAGCGTCGAAGCGAAACGACACAAGGTCGCTGAGGTAGTCGAAGCGAAACGACACAAGGTCGGTCAATGAAGTCGAAGCGAAACGGATCAAATGCTAATTTTTACAAATTAGAAACTTAAGAACACTTAAGGACTCGCATAGAAATAGCAAATCTTAATGAATCTTACTTTTTTCTTAATAAATGCTTCGACCTTCTCCACCAATCCTAATGTTACAGCTCAGCAACCGTCCGCGTCCTCATTTTATGTTTTTTCAATTGAAGACGCGGATCTAATATGCTGAGTTATGATTAATTAAAATTTGATATTCTATCCTAACTGCCTATTGCTCAATACCTTCTTATGTCCTGTCGAAATTTTGACCTGTGATTTGTAAATCCTGGCAGCCAAAAAAAATCGTGCCTGAATTCCGTAATCCTTTGACGAAATTGTGTAATGCCATCATCCTGGTATGCGTCGACCTTTACAAAACCAGAATGGAATTCATCGGGGTTACATTTGGTTATTTCTTTTTCTCAATTAAAATAATGTAAAATGAAAAATGATAATTCAATTGATGTGCTCAATTCGCTCATCGTCATCAACAATGATCGTATCAGTGGATATAAAACAGCCATTGAAGAAACAAAGGATCAGGATCTTAAAACCGCGTTTGCTCAATTTATTCAAACGAGTAAGGAATGCAAGAGTGCATTAGCAAAAGCAATAACCGGCTTAGGTGGTACGCCTGATGACGGAACCCGTGTGGATGGAAAAATTTATCGGGTGTGGATGGATTTTAAAGCTATGGTCACAGGCAAAGACAGCAAGGCAATTCTCAATTCATGCGAATACGGCGAAGACGTGGCTGTTCATACCTATGAAAAAGCTCTGAATGATTCAGATCTGAGCACGGAACACAAAAGTATGATCTCGGATCAGCATGATCAAATCAAACAAGATCATGATCAGGTGAAAAGTATGCGCGATGCAGAAGTGGATGCATAATAAGTAAATTGCAAATGACCTTCATTTGCTTTACGACAATATATTAAAAGCGGCCTGACGTTGTCTGGCCGCTTTTTTTTGATAAAATTATCATCAATTTACAATTTAGGACAGTTACTGAATTGGAATACGAGTTTAAGTATAATGCGTCCTCTTTTTATGTTTTTTAAATTGAGGACTCTTATCTAATATGAAAGGTTATGATTAATTAAGAGTTGACCTGCATAGGGATATCCTTTTCATGGTTTGAGTTTGTTCAAATCACATTGCTTCGAAATTTCACCACTTATCCCGATCGCTATCGGGATTAAGAACACATAAGGAGTTACTTAGGAATATCGAACCTTGAGATTAAAAATAAACGGTTTAAGTATAAATTTTTAGGGATCTCCAATGGTTTTACAGGCAATTCTATTAGGCATCTTCTTAAGCTCAAAGCAACTATTTTGCCTTTCTGCTCTTCCGCCTTTTCTTCCCTTTCAGCCTTTTGTTATCTTCATTCCAAACTACTCCTCCCTTATGCAGATAAAAAAATCCCTCAAAGAATATGATGTCATCATCGTCGGATCCGGTGCCGGCGGTGGTATGGCTACGAAAATATTATCTGAAGCAGGATTGAAAGTGGCTGTCGTGGAAGCCGGTCCTTATTTCGATCCCGGAGCTCCCGAGCAAAAGACACAGATGAAATGGCCATGGGAATCACCTCGTCGTGGAGCCGGAAGCACTGGGCGTCCTTTCGGAGATTTCGACAGCTCATATGGTGGATGGGATATCGAAGGCGAACCCTACACCCACACGCCGGGTACGAAATTTGACTGGTGGCGTGCACAGATGCTTGGAGGCCGGACTAATCATTGGGGAAGGATCTCATTGCGTTTCGGACCGAAAGATTTCAAACATAAAGATGAAGATGGCCTCGGCGATAACTGGCCCATCGGATATGATGATGTGAAGCCTTACTATGACAAAGTGGATAAACTCATCGGTATATTCGGTAGTAAAGAAAATCTGCCGAATGAACCGGATGGATTTTTTCTTCCCGCACCAAAGCCGAGACTGCATGAACTTTATTTTATCAAAGGTGCACGGAAATTAAATATCCCTGTCATCCCTGCACGTCTTTCGATCGTGACGAAAAAAATAAATGATGATCGTGGTGTTTGTTTTTATTGCGCTCAGTGC
>JBDUAU010000448.1:0-4825 GCA_040004485.1 Saprospiraceae bacterium | reverse complement strand
CAAAATACGTGTTACGACAGTGTGGCACACTTAGGTGTGCCACACCTAAGTGTGCCACACTGTCGTAACAAATTGATAGTCTGTGTTTTGGAATAGTTATGCACACATTGAAGTGGAAAACTTAATAGAAGCATTCAGGAAACAATGCAAGTTCTCAGATGATCCTTTCTAAGTGGCTTTGTGGTATTGTCTATCTTGCCATCGAAACTCAATTTCTTCATGAAAGTTCTGGTTACAGGTGCCGCAGGTTTTATCGGTTTTCATATGAGTGAAGCTCTATTGGCTGATGGCCATAAGGTACATGGGCTGGACAACCTGAATGACTATTATGATCAGTCACTCAAGCGCTCCAGATTAAAGAACCTGGGGATCAACACCGAGGATCTGACTTTTGGAAATGTATATGAAGGAAGTGAAAGATTTACTTTTCACTACCAGGACCTACTTGATGCTGAAGAATTTAATACACTTGTTTCTGAAATAAAACCTGAAATCATCATTCACCTTGCAGCGCAGGCAGGTGTTCGTCATAGCATCAGGCATCCGCAATCTTTCATCGACAGTAATATCCAGGGCTTTTTTAATGTACTTGAAGCATGTAGAAAGTATCCTGTCAAGCACCTTGTGTATGCCAGCAGTTCAAGCGTATATGGTACAAATACTGAAATCCCTTTTAAAGAATCGGCACAAACTGATCACCCCATATCACTGTATGGGGCCACAAAAAAAGCAGGAGAAGTGCTCGCTCATTCGTACGTAGAGCTTTATGATATTCCGGCTACAGGACTAAGATTCTTTACCGTATATGGACCATGGGGACGGCCTGATATGGCTTACTTTAAATTTGCCGATCAAATCATTAATGGCGATACAATTGAGGTGTACAACCAAGGAGACATGTCACGGGATTTTACCTATGTCGATGATATCATCAATGGCATTAAGGCATTAATTCAATATCCTCCTTCTTCATCCACAGGTGCCTCGCACAGAATCCTGAATATTGCCCGTAGCAACCCTGTCAACCTGCTTAATTTTATCGAAACACTTGAAAAATATATGGGAAGGAAGGCTGTAAAAGAATTTATGCCACTGCAACAAGGCGATATTACGTCCACCTGGGCCGATACCAAAGCTCTCCGGGATCTTACCGGGTATGCACCGGACACAGACCTTGACGAAGGCATTCGTAAATTTGTCGACTGGTATAAATCTTACCATCGTATTTCTTAACCCTGAACCTCCTTTATGAAGCCTGTCTCATTTATTATTCCTGTTTACAATGAAGTCGAAAATATTGATCAGCTTCATAAGGAAATACTGGCTGTTGCATCTACGCTTGGAGTCGATTTTGAAATCATATTAGTAGACGACGGATCAACTGACGGAACATTTCAAAAACTTAAGCAGCTTCATCCTGTGACCATCATCAGGATGCGTTCAAATTTTGGACAGACCTCTGCAATTGATGCAGGAATCAAAGCTTCAAAACATCCTTATCTCATCACCTTAGATGCAGATTTACAAAACGATCCTGCAGATGTATCGGCTTTAATAAAACACCTTGAAGAAAATGAATTCGATGTAGTCTCAGGATGGCGTAAAAACAGAAAAGATCCTTACTCAAAAAAATTCGTAAGCAGGGGGGCAAACCTGATCAGGAAAATTCTGATCGATGATGGTATTCATGATAGCGGTTGCACACTGAAAGTTTACCGGAAAGAATGTTTTGATAATGTTTCTCTTTACGGAGAGATGCACCGTTTTATTCCGGCATTACTAAAAATGAAAGGATTCCAGATTGGAGAATTGCCTGTAAACCATAGGCCAAGAATTGCAGGCAAATCAAAATACAATATGAAACGTACCCTGAAAGGTCTTGTAGATATGATCATGATATGGTATTGGAACAGGTATGCTACACGGCCATTTCACTTCCTGGGCACTGCAGGGATATTGATCATGATATTCAGTTTCTTTTCAGGACTGATGGCCTTGAAAGAATTTTTCCAGGGCCAGGATATGTCTGAAACGTTTTGGCCAATGTTTTCCCTGATGACATTTTTGATCGGCGTCCAGTTTTTTATTCTTGGTTTTATCAGTGATATGTTGATGAAAACATATTATGGCCAGGAGGGAAGGACCGTGTATTCAGTGAAGGATGTGATTGAAAATAAGTAAATGGGCAGAAAGGGTAGAAAAGGCGGAATGAGCAGAAAAGGTAGAAGGGTTAATTGGTTATTAGATGGGCAGGTAAAAATTAATCATCATAGTATTTAACAAGTTAGTCACATAAACAAATAACCAATAAACAAATAATCTCGTATACAGATAAATATCAAATAATCATTTAATAATTCCAGAGAAATGCCTTCAACGTATATAAAAGGAATTGGATTTTATGTTCCGGAGAATGTTGTCACTAACAAGGATCTCGAGCGATATATGGATACCACTGATGAATGGATCCAGGAACGAACCGGTATACATGAACGCAGATATAATACAAAACATAAAGAGGCTACATCTACTATCGGTGCTAAAGCTGCTCAAAAAGCTTTACTTGATGCCGGCATGAAGGCTGAGGAAATTGACTTCATCATTTTTGCGACATTAAGTCCGGATTATTATTTTCCGGGATGTGGTGTCCTTGTCCAACGCGAGTTAGGAATCAACAATAAAGAAATAGGAGCACTCGATGTGCGTAATCAATGCAGTGGATTTATCTATGCATTAACTGTCGGCGATGCGTTGATCAAAACCGGGATGTACAAAAACATTCTGCTTGTGGCTGCTGAAACGCATTCGATGGGACTTGATTATAGCACAAGAGGACGAAATGTCACAGTCATTTTTGGTGACGGCGCCGGAGCAGTTGTGTTGAGTGCCACTGATGAACCTTCCAGAGGAATTCTTGCAAATGCCCTGCACGCTAATGGTGAATTTGCCGAAGAACTGGCCATGATCAATCCAGGTTCACATGGTGGAGTGCATGCTGCAGACCCCTCTGTATTCGGATACGAACCTTCTGAATATGGACAGACATTTATAAGTCCTAAAATGCTGAAAGAAGAAATGTTCTTTCCGAATATGAACGGACCTTTGGTGTTTAAAAATGCAGTCGTAAAATTTCCCGAAGTGATTCAGGAAGTGTTGGGAAAAGCAGGACTCACTAAATCAGATATTAATTTGCTCGTCTGTCACCAGGCTAATTTGCGTATCAGTCAGTTTGTGCAAAAAACAATGGGACTGAAGGATGACCAGGTATGGAATAATATTCAACGGTATGGAAATACAACTGCGGCGTCTATCCCCATCGCATTAGCTGAAGCTTATCAGGCAGGGAAAGTAAAACGTGGTGACCTTGTTTGTCTCGCAGCATTTGGCAGTGGATTTACATGGGGCGCATCGCTCATAAGATGGTAAGTGAATAACTTATAATAAAATCGTGTATGAAAATTGATATACTTTTTATAGCAGCTCATCCTGATGATGTGGAATTGTGTTGCGCAGGTACCGTATTCAGTCACATAGCTCAGGGTTATACAGTCGGTATCGTTGATCTGACCGCCGGTGAATTAGGAACCCGGGGTACCGCAGCGATACGCGCAGAAGAAGCCGCTAAGGCCTCTTCAATCATGGGCATTTCATTTCGTGAAAATCTGGACCTCAAAGATGGTTTTTTTGATTTCTCTGAATCAAACAAACTGTCCATTATCAGGGCGATAAGAAATCATCAGCCGGAGATCGTCATTACCAATGCTATCCGTGATCGACATCCTGATCACGCCAGAGCATCACAATTGGTTTCAGAAAGCTGCTTCCTCTCCGGACTACCTAAAATAGGAGTAAACATAGGCGGGCAATCCTTAGCGGCGTGGAGACCTCGACACGTATATCACATGATCCAGGACTATTACATCACTCCTGATATCTGCATAGATATCACCCCTTTTATTGAAAAGAAGACTGAAGCTGTGATGGCTTTTAAATCTCAATTCTTTGACCCTCTATCTTCCGAACCCAATACACCCATTTCCGGCCTTGATTTTCAGGATTTTCTTAAAGCCCGTGCGAGGGAAATGGGACGTCTCATCGGCGTTGAATATGCAGAAGGATATACGAGCAATAGCCCGGTGCACAAAAACAATCTGCTCGATTAAGTGTTGCATTATTTACCATTGGTAATGGAGCCCCTTCATTCGTTAGAATTTGTTTTTGTTTGGAACGAGCTAAATAGCTACTAAACCGGCATAAAACCAGTTCAGACAGTCAAAGTTGTGGTAAGAAATCCTTTATCATTGCATTATTAAAAAGACTACTTTTTTCGTAGTGAAATGCACAATTCAATATCGCCCTCTTAAAAAAAGAAACTAAAATTAAAATATGATGAAAAGAATTACACTTTTATTCCTTTTGTTATCTGCCGGTACGGTTGGATTTTGTACCACAGTGACAATTACCAATACAGGATTTACATTCACTCCAGAAACCATTACAATAACTTTGGGTGATAGCGTGAAGTTTACTGTAGCGAATAATCACAAGCCTGTTGAAGTAAGTGAAGCTACATGGAATGCAAACGGAAATACTCCTTCAGGTGGTTTCAATTTACCTTTTGGCGGAGGACTGGTGCTCCCTGCTCAACTTGGTGTAGGTACTCATTTTTATGTTTGCGCTCCACATGCTTCATCGGGGATGAAAGGAAAAATAATCGTTCAGGGATCTACTGCTACTGAAGACCTTCATTTTCCTGCTGAAGTGTCCGTTTATCCTAATCCATCGGATGGACGTTTCCAGCTGATCATGGATAATGTGGAATTAT
>JBDUAU010000020.1:0-16382 GCA_040004485.1 Saprospiraceae bacterium | reverse complement strand
GTAAGGACGCTGCAACTTATTGATGGAATAGACAACCAGGCTCCCGGATTAAATTTTTCGCTTGGTAATTTTCTGGGCGTTTCTGAACTGGACATGCTGAAGGTAGAGGTCATCGCAGGTGCGGCCGGCGCATATTATGGTCCATCTGCTTTCAACGGTGTGATTAAAATGGAAACGAAAAACCCATTTCTTCATCCGGGATTATCAGCAACGGTGAAAATGGGAGAGCGAAATCTTTTAGAAGGTGCACTAAGATTCGCTGACTATATAAAAAATAAACAGGGACACGCTGTATTTGCTTTTAAATGCAATGTATATGCATTAAAAGTGAATGACTGGAAGGCTGAAAATTATGAACCTATTACAGATAGTGAAGTACCTGCCACCAATCCCGGAGGTTTTGATGCAGTGAATACCTATGGAGATCAGTATTATGAACGTAATAATTATGGAGACACATCCTGTCAGGATCTTTTTTCGCATCCAGGTTTAGGTAAAATTTACAGGAAAGGTTATAACGAAGTTGATTTAGTGGATTATCAAACCGAGAATTATAAAGCAAATATTGCTTTTCATTTTCGTACAAAGCCAAAACGCGATATTGATTCACCGACCTTGATCATGTCTTCAAGTTATGGCGCAGGTACAACTGTTTATCAGGGGGATAATCGGTTTAGTTTGCGTGATATCAGTTTTCTTCAAAATAAGATTGAATTTATTAAAAAAGATAAATATTTTATCAGGGCATACCACACATATGAGGATGCGGGTAACTCTTATGACCCCTATTTTACGGCCCTACGCCTACAGCAATCCAGTAAAAGCAATGAAAAATGGAACAGATCCTATGAAAATTTCTGGTACGAAGACGGTGAGATTATTGACCGCATGTATGCACTGGGATATCCACAGCCGGATCTTCAGTTTGATTGCGACAGTGCGAAAAATTGGCTGAATGTCTATCATGATAGCCTTGTATACTGGCATGCATTAGCCACGAAATATGCGAACACGGCCATAGGGAGTGGTTCAGGTGGCACGTATGATTATTGGGTTCCAGGCACAGCAAGATTCGATTCAGTTTTCCAAATAATAACTACAAGACTTAATAATGAACAAGGAGGAACGAAATTCTATGATAAATCTTCATTATTCCATATTGCAGGAGAATACGTATTTACGCCAGCCCTATTGACTGAAATACGATTCGCGGGTAATTATAGATTATATACTCCGGACTCAAGGGGTACAATATTCAGTGATACCATTGGAACGCATATCCGGAACGATGAAATAGGTTTCTCGGCAAAAGCAGAACGTAAATTTTTCAATCAAAAAATTATTGGATCGCTTGTTTTTAGGGCAGATAAAAATGATAACCTAAAATGGAATTATACCCCTGCAGCTAGCTTAATTTATAATCCGACAAAAGAAACGAATATACGAATATCATTTTCCAGTGCAGTCCGCAACCCAACATTGACAGATCAATATCTCTTTTTGAATGTAGGACCTGCTATTTTGTCGGGACATATTGGAAAGGTTGATAGCCTTTTTACATTGGATTCTTTCAGGGAATATCTGAATGCAAATGATAAAAATGAAATAGAATATTTCAATATAGATCCTATTCGTCCTGAAAAAGTGAAAACGTTTGAAATAGGTGTGCGTACTGAATTTTTAAAAAATATTTATGTAGATGCTACTTATTACACAAATGTGTATCGTGACTTTCTGGGTTACGTAGTAGGCGGGAAAGCATATATTGAATGCGGAACGCCAATCCCTGTTTTCAAAAATTTTCAGGTATATCGATATTCAGCAAATACGGCAAACAAAGTAACTACACATGGGTTCAGCCTGGGGTTGAAATATTATATATTCCAGAATATTTCCCTCGCCGGCAATTATAGTTACAATGCTCTTCGCAAGACCGTAGTAGATGACCCAATCATTCCGGCTTACAACACTCCGGAAAATAAATTCAATATCGGTATTTCGGGATGGGATTTGAAGATTTCAAAATCACATATCCTTCAAAGATCCGGCTTCAGCATCAATTACAAATGGGTGGAAGGCTTTCGTTTCGAAGGATCACCACAATTTACAGGATTCGTACCTGCATATGGAGTGATCGATGCACAGATAAATGTGGTTGTGGAAAAAATAAAAACTACAATTAAAATTGGTTCATCTAATCTCTTCAACAATACGCATTTCGAAATCTATGGCGGCCCAAAAGTTGGCCGGCATACGTATATCAGTCTTTCCTATAATTTCTAAATCCAATTCATTCACATCTTAATATTACAAACATGAGACAAATATTTTACTCCGCAATTCTAATGCTGATTGCTTTTAATCTTTTCAGCCAGCCTGTCAAGTATCTTGATACATACTATACTTCCATTGAAGTCAGCTATGATCACGTATACGCCGAGAATGCCACCATTCTCTACCTGCAACCAGTGGGAGAAGCCATCAAGGAACCACTCTTCTTTGATTTATATAAACCTCCAAAGGACGATTCAACTTGTAACGGAGGCCTAAGGCCATTGATTATCTTTTTCCATTCAGGCAACTTTATCCCATTTCCTTATAATCAAAGTCCGGTGGGGACAAAACGGGATAGCTCGGTGGTAGAGATGTGCAGACGTATAGCCAGTACCGGATATGTCGTCGCCTCTGCAGATTACAGGCTAGGTTGGAATCCATTTGCACTGCCCGAAGAAATCGCGAGATTAGGCATTATTAATGCGGCGTACAGGGGAGTTCAGGATGCAAATACATGTGTACGTTATTTTAAAAAATCCGTGGTGGAAGATGGTAATCCATTCGGGATTGATACAAGCCAGATCGTTTTATTCGGAGATGATACAGGTGGGTATCTGGCTATAAATGCAGGATGTCTCGATTCCTATAATAAGATACCAACTGCTTCAAAAGGTAAATTCTTAATACATACTCCGGACCCAATGCATCCTGTCATCCCTATGATCATTCAAGAAATAAACGGTGATCCCGAAGGAAAACAAATCGGAATTATGAATGCGGCTTATGCAGGTATTTTTCCATATCCGGTAGGTGATACTTTGTGTTATTCAAATTATCCTGAGTATAGTTCTTCATTCAAAGCGGCTGTCAGCATGGGAGGTGCAGTGGCAGATTCAGCCTGGATGGATCCTGGACAACCACCCATTATCTGTATTCACGCACCATATGATCAAACAACACCTTGTGGAGAAGATTATGTTCATGTTGGTGACCAACGGATTATCGAAGTTCAGGGCTCATGCATCGTGGCGGATTTGGCAAATCAGTTTGGGAATAATGCCTGCCTGGCACCACCACATTATTCAAATGATTTCGAAAGGAGCGTGACAGATGTTGCTGATAGCAGAAGTGGAGGGGTTGATAATCTATATCTGGTTTTGGGAGATACGATTACAGATGGGACACCATGGAGCTTCTGGGATTGCAACACAAATGTGAATTGCGATGCGGGATTAAGGGACAATCCGCATATGAGCCGTGAAAAGGCTGAACGATATATTGACACCATACTTGCTTTTGTATTGCCACGACTATATCAATGCATGGATTTGTGTATAGTAGCAACTCATGATCCTATTGACCCGAACAATGTAAATATTATTACATATCCCAATCCTTCTTTCAACGAAGTATTTATTGGCACAGCCAAAGACCATCCCATCAGAATCATATGTGTTTATGACATGAAGGGTTCTTTGGTAAATCAATTCTCAAATATCAATTCAAATTATTTCCATTTACCCGTTGACAAACTTATACCGGGCCTGTATGTCCTGAAATTCCAGTTCGACCAGGGCATCGCCGCAAGACAAATTGTAGTGAAGTAAGCCTCATCATTTTTATTTTATTCAATGCCGACGAAAGCCTGTACACTGGTACAGGCTTTTTTAATTATAGAATCATTATAAATCAGTATGGATAGATCTTTCGATGGGAACGTACTTTGGATTTAAGCAGAAAAAAAGTTTAACTGCCTTCTTGAGATAATAAATAATATCCAATTTCTAAATCAGCTGATATGAATAAACTAAAATCATTATCCAACTATTTCAATGGCCTGAAAATATTTTCTGTAAGGAAATATGGTCCCGAAATTTCAATATTTTTACTGTTTGCATTTATTAATCTTGTCATTGGCTGTACTTCTTATTTCAAAATCAATAAATCCAATACCATTGCCCCACTGACTGCACAGATCCAAAATAAATCAAACTACTTCATTGTTCATAAAGGGATAAATGCGTGGCATCTGAAAACAATTGCATTAAACGAAGAGAAGAAAGAGATCACAGGATCGATTGAACCATTGCCGGTCAATCACCAGAATTATGAAAGGGTAAATCCAAAATTTAATTACCATCAATACAAGCCACGCTTTCGGAACAGTGACCCAACCATTGAAGTTCATCTCTATATTTCAGAGTACGATCCAGGCCAGGATTCACTCTTCTCTATTCCGCTGTCTTCGATCGATAAAATAGAAATCTATGATAAAGCAATAGGCCAAACTACAGTTTCGTATGTCCTCGGAACCTTTGGAGCCATCGCCGCAGTCATTGTCATCATTGGGGTCATCGCGATATTGACCAAAAGCTCATGTCCCTTCGCTTATGTCAACGATGGCCATGCCTTTATGTTTACAGGCGAGTTGTATGGAGGCGCTATTTATTCCTCCCTCGAACGTGATGATTATATGCCCCTTCAAGGTGGTAATCTGACAAAGGGAGACTATCAGGTAAAAATTTCAAATGAATTATTAGAACGTCAATACACAAATCTGGCTGAATTGATCGTAGTCGAGCACCCGGATTATTCAAAAGTACTCATGGATAAAATAGGTAAGATTCAAACCGTGTCAAATGCAGTTTCTCCTTCGCAAGCCGTATCGGATGATAATATTAATTACGTTTCAACTATTTTATCAAAGGACAGCAGCAATTACATGTTTAATGACGAAAATGCATCAAACAAAGATTTGAGTAACCTGACTTTGTCCTTTAAAAAGCCAATGAATGTGAATACAGGGAAATTAATCATCAACGCGAAAAATTCATTCTGGCTCGATTATATCTATGGAAAATTCAATGAACAGTTTGGTACCTATTTTAATGAATTTTCCGAAAACCAGAAGAAAGTACCTATGCAAAAGATTAACCAATGGACGCGGGATCAGGGAATTCCCCTTTCCGTATATGTGCTGACTAAAGAAGGTTGGAAGTTTGAAGATTATTTTAATGTCATCGGACCATTAGCATCCAGAGATATGGTGATGTCTTTAGACTTATCGGATACAAAAGAGGATGAAGTGAAGATAAGATTAGAATGCGGGTTTATGTTTTGGGAAATTGATTATGCCGCGATGGACTTTTCAGAAAATATTCCTGTTAAGATTTCACACTTGAAGGCGTCAACAGCGTTAGATGAAAAAGGAAATGAAGTATCCTCTGAAATCGCTTCTTCGGATGACAAGTATTTAGTTCAGCCGGAAGTTGGAAATGAAGTTATCATTGACTATTCAATACCTGCTCCTGAAAATAGTAATATTCAATCCATTTTCCTTCATAGCAAAGGTTATTATGAATATATCAGGGATTACAGGACAGAACCTAATCTTCTTTATCTCAGCTCTTTCAGCAAAAAGGGATCATTTGCAAGATTTTCCAAAGACCACTATACTGAATTTGTCGGTGATACGTATTTGTTTGATCATTCTTTAACGGTGAGCGATGGAAAATGAAACAGTAGTTAGTATTGCCCCACCTTCACAGGTTTTCAGGGTAGTAAGTAATGATTTGCATCCTGAGGCTGCAAACAGTTCACAGCATATTGTTTCCGGATTAAGAAAGGAAGTCATTGAAATCCTGATCAGAATAGAAATTGTTGGTTTGATTTTAAAACATTTTAGAAATCCGTTTAAATGGTACAAGATTTTCAAAGCGCTTGATCCCCACCGAAAAAATATACTTGGTGACAGGAGAATAGAGAAGATCGCAAAGGTGGATGGCAAATATTATTGGGGTTTATTTATTCCGGGCTGGCCTTCAGTAGCATTTCATAATTTCCTGAAGGCAGAAATAAATCGGAATTATCCTATGCCCGTTAAAACAAACCGTTTCACAAATATATTTGTTGCCATTACAAATAAATGCCCTCTGGCCTGCGAACATTGTTATGAATGGGATGCTTTGAATAAGAAGGAAAAACTGACCTTGCCGGAGTTGAAAACGATTGTTCAAAAATTTCAGAATAAGGGAGTTTCTCAAATTCATATTTCTGGCGGAGAGCCACTGGTCAGAATGCATGATGTGCTTGAACTGTTACAATCATCCGGGAAGGAAACGGATTTTTGGATCTTAACTTCAGGGTTCAATCTTACTATAGAGAATGCGTTGAAATTAAAGAATTCTGGACTTGCCGGTGTCATGATCAGCCTGGATCATTTTGAACCTGAAGTACATAATCTATTCAGAGGCTTTAAGGATTCTTTTCAATGGGTGGAAAAGGCAGTAAGGAATTCAATCGCTGCGAATCTCGTGACGACCCTTTCGATCTGTGTCACGAAATCATTTGTTTCAGAAGTTAATCTGATGAAATACATGGAGCTCGCAAAAAAGATGGGTGTATCCTTTGTTCAGATTCTTGAGCCCAGGGCTGTTGGACATTACAGGGGACAAAATGTGGATTTAAATCGTGAACAGGAGAAAATCGTCGAGGAATTTTATCTGAAAGTAAACTATGATGCACAATACAAGACATATCCCGTCATATGCTATCATGGATACCACCAAAGGCGCATGGGATGCTTAGCTTCCGGCGACAGGAGTTTGTATATCGATACAGTGGGTGATATTCATGCCTGCCCGTTTTGCCAATCAAAAACCGGCAATGCTCTTGATGATGACATCGATCATGCCATTGAAGTTCTGCAATCTGCCGGATGTCATAAATTCTGATATTATTCAAGGAGAAAGAAGATTGGCCAAATACATTCAGAGCATGTGAAATGCATATATTTATTCCTGATTGAAACCGGATCATGGATATATTGACATTAAGACCTGTTCCAAATTAAACCAATTACTTTTTGAATTGTCTATTGTCAAAAACATCATGAGGAAACACCTCTTCGCATTTCTTTTAGTTCTGCCAACATTATTTCTTCATGGTCAATCTCTGTATTTTCCACCGATAGCCGGAAATACATGGGATACCCTGTCACCATCATCTCTGGGCTGGTGTGCGGATCAGATCAATCCGTTGCTTGATTACCTTGAAAGCTCGAATACCAAAGCTTTCATAATTCTAAAGGATGGAAAAATAGTCATCGAAAAATATTTCGGGACATTCACACGTGACAGTATCTGGTATTGGGCATCTGCCGGGAAGACATTGACATCTTTCATGGTAGGTGTGGCACAACAGGAATATTTTTTATCTATTACGGATACCACATCACAATACCTGGGGCAGGGATGGACAGATTGTACTTCTGTGCAGGAAGATAAAATCACCATTCGTCATCAACTGACCATGACAAGTGGTCTTGATGATGGCGTGCCGGAGAATTATTGCACATTAGATACCTGCCTGATCTACAAAGCGGATGCGGGGACGCGATGGGCATATCACAATGCACCGTATACATTACTCGATGAAGTGATTCAAAATGCTACAGGTGTTTCGTTGAATAATTACATCAATCAGAAGCTCAGGATATCAACAGGTATGACCGGTGCTTTTTTTCCTTCCGGTTATAATAATGTGTTCTTTAGCAAAGCACGAAGCATGGCCAGGTTTGGGTTATTGATCCTTAATCATGGCAATTGGAATGGTGATCAGATCATGACCGATACCGCTTATTTCAATCAGATGGTCAATACATCACAACCACTCAATTTGTCCTATGGGTATCTGTGGTGGTTAAATGGCAAGGCTTCTTTCCGTCTGCCCACATTGCAATTTGTATTTCCCGGTCCGCTATGTCCACATGCACCTGCAGATATGATCGCTGCACTGGGAAAAAATGGACAGATCATCAATGTAGTGCCGGATCAAAATCTTGTCCTTATTCGTATGGGGAATGTTCCGGGGTCAGGTGAAGTCAGTAATACATATAATGACACGATCTGGCAGAAATTAAATAATGTGCTTTGTGATATCAGTGCTGTTTCAAAAACAGATGAAGAAAATGGTCTGAATATTTTTCCAAATCCTGCTCAACAATCTTTTACAATAGATGTCAGGGATGAATATTATGATTTCATCATGACAGATATCACCGGGAAAATTATGCGACATGAAGTGCATGTATTTGACAAGACAAAAATTGATTGTAGTGATCTTCCGGGAGGGGTTTATTTTCTCAACGTTAAAACAAAAGGTAGATTCCTGAGTAGAAAAGTCATTGTCCAATAACAGAAACAGCCCCGGATAATTGTCCCAAAAAGTTTTCCACATCACTATGTAGATAACCTACTGTGGACACTGACATTCAATCTGTTAGGACAGTGTGGCACACTTAGGTGTGGCACACCTAGGTGTGCCACACTCTCTGATACAAGAAAAATTAGGTCAGATGATCGATAAAAAAAGATCCTATATCTCACGGGTCGAAAATGACGGAAGTAACCTCACATTGAAAACATTGTTTGAAATCGTGGAAAAAGGCCTGGGGGGAAAAGTGATTATTTCGATTGAAGTAGAATAAGGAATTCTGATAGAGTGTCTAGAGATATTTATAGCTCATGCACTCACCGAATATTATATGGACAAACAGTAACATCTCGTAATTATTTAATTGTTCTCCGGCTAAAAGTAGAAATATTGAGCAGGTAATATAAGTGTCAACAACACTTTGCAATATTCACATCTATTATTTTTTCCCATGCTCATGATTCTGATCACCGTGATATATGATAAGCATCATTTAGTTATGTAACGTTCATCACATTTCTCAGGACAATCCTTCCTGATCTTTGTTGTATCAAAATAACAATAAAGATGAAACGGATTTTGATTCTTGGTGCAGGTACTTCAGGTACAATGATGGCAAACCATCTTAATCACGAGTTGAAAAACTTAAAGGAAGAATGGGAGATCGTGATCATTGATGAAAACGAAACTCATTACTATCAGCCTGGTTTTCTTTTCCTGCCTTTTGACATATACACACCCGAAGACATTCAGAAACCAATTCGTGAATTTCTTCCGGATGATGTCAAGTTCTTTTGTGAGAAGATTGGAAAGATTATTCCTGCTGACAGAAAGGTGATCACCGAAAATGGCGATACTTTTCATTATGACATTCTCATCATTGCCACCGGAACTTCCATTTCTCCGGAAGAGACAGAAGGTATGCTCGGAGAAGAATGGCGAAAAAACATTTTTGATTTCTATTCTTTCGATGGCGCACTTGCCCTTCGCGACAAATTGCGTGACTGGGAAGGAGGAAATCTTGTCGTGCATATCACTGAAATGCCCATCAAGTGTCCGGTCGCTCCCTTGGAATTTGCCTTTCTTGCAGATTCCTATTTCAAACACAAAAATATCCGGGATCGAGTGAACATCACCTTCGTCACACCCATGGATGGTGTTTTCACTAAGCCAAAAGCAACACATGCTCTTGAGCATCTGCTGATCGAAAAAAACATTCACACCGTTCCTGATTTTGCTATTGAACGCATAGACAATGAAAATAAAAAGATCATTGACTATGTGGGCAAGGAAGTTCCATTCGATTTACTTGTGACGGTCCCCACCAACAAAGGCCATGAGATGATAGGAAGATCCGGCCTGGGGGATGATCTTAACTATGTAGCCACACACAAAGCAACGCTGCAATCAAAATCGGACCCAAACATTTTTGTCATTGGGGATGCTACTAATATTCCGGCTTCGAAAGCAGGATCTGTAGCACACTTTGAAGCTGAAATACTCACTGAAAATATTTTGCACTACATCAACGGAGAACCGCTGCTCGAAGAATTCGATGGTCATGCCAATTGTTTTGTAGAAACGGGAAACGGGAAAGCTATTCTTCTTGATTTTAACTACACCCATGAACCGGTAGAGGGAACATTTCCTTTTCCTGGTGTAGGACCATTACGCTTACTGAAAGAAAGCAGAATGAATCACATGGGTAAACTCGCATTCCGCTGGATATATTGGAATATGCTGCTGAAAGGAAATCACATTCCGTTCATCTCCACTAATATGTCTGAAGCAGGAAAACATTTTGATAACGCTTAAATCATATAATCATGTTAACGACTATTGCAAATAAAACAGTTAGCCTCAATGAGGAAGGTTACCTGACTGATTTTTCACAATGGGATAAGACCATTGCACAAGAAATCGCCCAACAGGCAGGGATAGATCTGACTCTACGTCATTGGGATGTACTTAATTATGTACAGGATCAATACAAAAAGGAGATTGCATTGACGATTCGCAATGTTGGAAAAAGTGGTGTGGTCGATATAAAGGAATTTTATCAGCTCTTTCCTGCAGGGCCGCTAAAGACGTGTACCAAAATAGCTGGCATTCCGAAACCGGTAAGCTGTATTTAAATATCCACCCTTAAAAATATAATCATGGAAACCACAACTGAAATTATTAGCAAACAAAATGGTGCCGTAAAAAAGGAAAATGAAGTGATCAAAAAGATGATGATCATACTTTCTAAAGCTACTCTTGAAAATGTGTATGCTGCATTTATCCTGGCCAATGGTGCACGTTCCGAAGGAATAGAGGCGGAAATATTCTTCACCTTTTTCGGTCTTGAAGCCATTCAAAAAAAGAAACTCGAGCATCTGCATGTGGCAACTGTCGGTAATCCCGCTATGCATATTCCAACGATGCTTGGCGGCTTGCCGGGCATGGAGGCATTCGCCACAAATATGATGTTGAAAGAGATGGAGAAACTTGACATACCTCCTGTTCACGAATTTCTAGATATCCTGAGCGCTTCAGGTGTGAAATTGTGGGCATGCAGACTTGCCATGGATATGTTCCATCTGAAAAAGGAAGATCTGATCGATGATCTGGATGGCGTGTTGACTGTCGGAGATTTCTATCAAAGAGGAAGTGGAGCCGGAATGCACATGCTGTTTGTTTAACATGGTAGCCTAATTTGAAATAAAGGACGGAATTCTCTTAGCTATATTTATACGAACCAGTTATGAGAATTCCATCCGCATTATATCAGCGCAAAATCAACTGCCGCTATAGCATGAATTTCTGTGGTGTCATAAAAGGTAATATGACAATCCGATTGATTGATGAGTAAAGAAATTTCTGTGCAACCGCAGATGACACCTTGAGCCCCATTCTTTTCTAATTTCGCTATGACGTCCAGATATTTTTTCTTTGTGGAAGGGTTGAAGTTGCCTAAAGTCAGTTCAGTGAAAATGGAGTTGTGTATAAATTCCCTGTCATCATCATCAGGGATGATCGTTTCAATGCCGGATGCTGCGAGTTTATCTTTAAAAAAATTGCGCTCCATTGTAAATTTTGTTCCGAGGAGACCGACTTTACTCATTTTATTTTTGACGATTTCTTTGGCAGTTTCTTCGGCTATATGAATCAGTGGGGTCCTTATACTCAGCCTCAGCTGATCAGAGATGATATGAGGTGTATTTGTGCACAAGACTATACAATCAGCACCTGCCCCTTCCAAACGAAGGGCTATATCCGTGATCATCTTTTCCAGAGCATCCCAGTCTTGCTTTACCTGAATCAATTTGAATTCTTCAAAGTCAATGGAATACAGGACAAGCTTTGCAGAATGAGATCCTCCCATACGCTGATGTATAAGTTCATTGATCGTCCGATAATAAACCGATGTCGAAAACCAACTCAATCCGCCGATAAGGCCTAATGTTTTCATAATTTATGTTTAGAGCTCACGCAAATATACGTGTAGTGAATTGTGAGTAATACTATGCCCAACCGAATGAGCCATGAGTCATAGGTCCGGTATACTTCGATTTCCCAAACTCATCCATGGTTCGACACATTCGACTTGTGCTCTTTGCGACGCCAGCCTCCTTACATCCTTTTGCTACACTTCAGCTCACCAACCGCAGCTCACCAACCGCAGCTCATTAATCTTCGGGCATCCCTTAATCCGCTATCATAATTCAGTGCTTCGGCCTCGAACTGTCGCATTTTGAAAAAACATGCTTCCTGTTGAATAAGAAGATAATTGAGGTAGCTCAAATGGTGATTTTTCCCTATCTTTATTAGTAAAGTACAGTATCAACTTAGCTCCCTGCTATCTTTAGTTGCCTGGATTCTCATATTTTATGGATAAGTATTCAGAACGAGACGAGGATGAGCAGGATAAGAATATATTTTTTACAAATATGTAAAGTATGATTAGACATTCGAATCACCGTTTCTAAAATGAAAATCTATGTATGCTCCCATTCCGTTTCATGTCCAACTAATTCAATAGGATATTGAAACTCTTTGTCAAATATATGGTCTCGATTCGTTGTAAAATGATCGTGAAATCTGAGTTAACCAGGCTCGGGTTGCATCCTATCGTCGTGGAATTGGGCGAAGTCGAAGTCAAAGAAAATATTACAGCTGAGCAGCATAAAAAATTAAAGGCCGCTCTGTTGAGATCAGGGCTGGAAGTAATGGATGATAAGAAGGCCATTCTGATTGAAAAAATAAAAAATATCATCATTGAGATGGTCCATTATTCGGATGATATGCCCAAAATTAATTTTTCTAATTACCTGAGCGAAAAACTGGACTACGATTACACCTATCTCGCCAATCTTTTTTCTGAAGTGACCGGCATTACGGTAGAGCATTATATCATAGCGCATAGGATAGAGCGCGTCAAAGAATTACTCTTGTATGATGAGCTCAACCTGACGCAGATATCATACCTCTTGAATTACAGCAGTGTTGCTCATTTATCCAGCCAGTTCAAAAAAGTCACCGGATTGACACCCACCTATTTCAAGCATCTGAAGTCCAAAAAACGGATGGGTCTGGATGATGTATAAGCTTAAATGCTTCTGGACAAAGTGTTAAGGTTGCTCTTCCCTATAAAAATTGAATTTGAACGTAGTCCTCAATTCATTGCAACATCCCTGATCTTTTAACCTTCGTGGCAGCCTGGGTATTTCACCTTCATAATGTGGGAATGATATAACATTAATCAAGAATTGTATAATCCTTTTTAGGTGCTAACAGCTAATCTTTGTGGAGTTCACAATATTCTCAATCACTTAAAATTCAAAAGCATGAAAAAAATCACCTTAAGTCTGATGACTGCGCTCTGTTTATTGACCATTTTGCCGACACAGGCAAGAGCAGCAGTTAATCCGGAAAATTCTACTATTGCCGTACCTGCGAATACGGAAGCCACTGCGCTGATCAACAGGCTATATGAAATCAAAGCCATGGATGTCAGCAATATGAAAGGAGCTGAAAAGAAACAACTTCGCAAAGAAGTGAAGTCAATAAAAAGCCAGCTCAAGACACTGAATGGAGGCGTTTATCTTTCAGTAGGTGCGATCATTATTATTCTTTTAATAATTATCCTTTTACTGTAAAAAAGACTTCCCGGAATTTTCTTTGCATTATTTCGGGATATTTTTTTTCTAATCAAACAATTAACCATATTAAAACCAATTACCATGGGAAATTTACTTTATATCATCGTTGTAATCCTGATCCTGGGATGGGCATTCGGCTATTTTGGTGGTTATGCCTCCGGAGGACTAATTCACTTATTATTGGTCATCGCTGTCATTGTGCTTGTCGTAAGACTCTTGCAGGGAAGGAACGTAGTCTAATACTAACCAAGAAACCAATTTTGATTGTGTCTATAGATAATCCTGGTCAATCGAATCCCCTCCGTTCTGTCACAGCGGGCAAATATGTGCGCTCCCTGACCAATGAGAATTTTTCAGGAGAGCCATATCATTTTCCGCTCTCAAAGCTGATGAAGAAGGATGTTAATCCAATAGGATCAGACAACTGGAACGAACAGATAAAATATGGGTTTGACAGGTTGATGGCAGGTACTGGACGTCCTGAACTGATCAGGGCTGGTAATATCTCAAAATTGAATTGAATTTAATAACAGATATATCCGAAATAAATCTGACGGTACAAATCCAGACCAGGCATTAATGGGTACCTCTGTAGACAAAGACAAATAGATTCTGAGAACATACATATTTGAGGCGGGATAATTCCCGCCTTTTTTATTTTGTCCTTGACTATACGCCCTTTTCGGATTGAATTGTTACATTTTTGTTTGTTCATTTTTGAAAATTTTTAAAAACTGAATCAGTGAATTCTATAAAAACTTTAGGAATTGTGTAACATATTGTGTGACAATTCTCTTATTTTTATTGTTGCAAATTATAAATAGCCGGTCACCTAATTTTTAACAATTACTTTATCGGTTTATACAGCAATGTTGGATTTAATAAAATCTCTTTCGTTTAAGGATGATACATGGAGCGATGGAGGTGATAAATTTTATTGATTCACCATTAGAAAGCGAATAAATATCATGTAATGATTCGCCTTTAACCTTTAGTCTTTCCCCGGGCTTTGTTTCAGCGTTTCTCTTTATTAAATGATCCATCTGATTAACTCCATTTCTTCCTGGTACTAATCATATCATGGGTTGATCGCGGTTATTTTAATTTGGTAATTTTTAATTAATCTTTATCTTTTTAATTAAATTTTATCTACTTAAATAATCTTTATTGAATAACATTCTCCTAACTCATAAATATTAAAACCCACAGCTATTCTAACAATTTATTTCATCTGATAAATCGAGTACAATGAAAACACCAATTTCATGTATAGTCCTTTCCCTCTTCTTAATACCGAATCTGAATTTCGGTCAGACACCTTCACTGGGAGTTGCTAATAGTTTTGCTGTCTTTACTGCCGTAGGAGCATTTAGCAACACAGGCGCAACAGTTGTAACAGGCGACATCGGAACTGATGTCGGTCTCTTTTCCGGGTTTCCTCCCGGCGTTGTCGTTGGTTCAATTCACGTAGCAGATCCTGTAGCCGATCAGGCCGCTATTGATGTAGCTTCTGCCTATATGTTTTTGGATGGACTGACATGTGGTACAGTTCTCGGTGTGACGTTAGGAAGTGGGCAAATGCTCACACCTGATATTTACTGCATCGGCGCTGCTGCGACATTAAATGGAGTGTTGACACTAGATGGACAGAGCGATCCGAATTCAATATTTATTTTTCAGATCGATGGCGCATTAGCTACTGGTACACTTGCAAATGTTGTCCTGATCAACGGTGCTTCAATATGTAATGTTTACTGGCAGATCAACGGAGCTTTCACTTTGGGAGATGGTTCTGTTTTCAGAGGCAATGTTCTCACCAATGGAGCTATTCATTTATTGGAAGCCTCATCATTATTTGGAAGAGCTCTTTCTCAGGGAGGAGCTATTGACCTGCACAACAATGTCATTGCTATTGGTCTTCCACCTATGGCAGCAGTCATTACAGCAAACGGACCAACATCTTTTTGCGCCGGCGGTAGTGTAACCCTTTCCGGAAACATCGATGGTGTCTGGAGTAATGGTTCCGTCGCTTCAAACATCCTCGTTAATTCAAGTGGTGATTATTTCGTAGTCAATACAACACTTTGTGGAAGTGATACTTCAAATCATATCATTGTAACCGTCAGTCCGAACATTCCTCCTTCCATAGTATGTCCTCCGGACCTGACACTCCAATGTGGAGTAAGCACCTCTCCAGCTAATACCGGTTCAGCATCAGCCACTGATGACTGTGATCCGTCGCCATCTGTAGTTTTCAATGATGTCACGCTACAGGGAAGCTGTCTTCAGGCTTATACGATCACACGTACATGGACGGCTACTGATGCAACAGGTAATACCAGCAATTGTGTACAAGCCATATCCGTAATTGATAACATTCCTCCTTCCATCACATGCCCGGGCAATATCACCGTTCAGTGTGCCAACCAGGTTCCTGTAGCAAATCCTATAGGTATTGTCACCGCCGATAATTGTGGTGGCTTAGCGACTGTAACTTTTATCGGTGACGTCATCTCAAATCAAACATGTGCCAATCGGTACAATGTAACACGAACATACCGATCAACTGATGCATGCGGTAACTTCATCGATTGTAATCAAAACATAACCGTATTTGACAACACACCTCCTTCAATTACATGTCCGGGCAATGTCACTGTTCAGTGTGCAAGCCAGGTGCCTGTAGCAGATCCTGCAGGTATTGTCACCGCCGATAATTGTGGTGGCTTAGCGACTGTAACTTTTATCGGT
>JBDUAU010000636.1:0-4845 GCA_040004485.1 Saprospiraceae bacterium | reverse complement strand
GCGACCTGTCCGTACCCTTAAAAAAATTTACACCTAGGTATTTCCTACATACATATAGAGTCTGGCATCTGGCATCCCTCCATCTGGCATCCTCAATTATGCCTGAAAATCTCACAGCGTATACGTCATTATCGTAAATTGTCCACCTAATTCTGTCTCAATATGGACCGTACATATGTCTTCCTCTGCCTCGCCAGTGATTACAAAGGAGGTGCTTTCTTACGCCAACTCAAGCGGCTTGGCCACATGGTATATCTCGTGACATCAGAAAAGACACGAAAGGATGCATGGCCTTACGATGATATCGAAGAGGTATTTTTCATGCCAGGCACCGATGGTCGCATCTGGGATATCAATGAACTCATCGCCGGAACTGCTCATTTGTTTCGTACACACAAGATTGACCGGGTCATCGCATTGGATGATTATGATGTCTGGAAAGCGGCCAGAATAAGAGAGGACTTCAGGATTCCGGGCATGGGGGATACTACAGCCCGACATTTTTTTGACAAGCTTTCCATGCGTATTGAAGCAAGGGATGCAGGCCTGCCTGTTCCCGGATTTACGGCATTGTTCAACGATGATACCATTCGTGAATTCCTGAATACAAGCACAGGTCCATGGCTGGCAAAACCCAGGCGGGATGCAGGATCTTTGGGGATCAGAAAAATTATGTCCCCCGAAGCATTCTGGGCATGGGCTGAAGAATGTGGTGACAAGCGCAATCAATATCTTCTTGAAGAATTCAGGCCTGGTACGATATGTCATGTCGACAGTCTGAATTATGAAGATGAAACTTTGTTTACCCGATGTTCTCAATATTTAGATGCTCCATTTGAAGTGGCGCATGGTGGCGGAATATTTCAGTCAAAGACGATGGGTACTAAAGATGCATTAGCGAAAAAATTAGTGACTGTCAATAAAAAAGTATTGTCGGCATTTGGTCTGCGTCATGGCCCGAGTCATTCTGAGTACATTGTACGGGATGGTGGTAAAGAAATTTTGTTTCTCGAAACAGCATCGCGATGTGGTGGTGCACACCTGACAGATATGGTGGAATCAGCGACAGGAATCAGCTTATGGGCTGAATGGGCGAATATAGAGCATGCTGTATTGACCGGAAAAAAATATCATCTCCCCATCGTCGATGAGCTTCAGGCCGGCATCATCGTCACGCTGAGCAAAATTGAAAAACCTGATTACGAAAAATTCACTGACGAAGAAATATGGTGGCGGTTACATAAAAAAAATCATATCGGTTTCATTTTTCAGCACAAAACAGGGAAACGGATTGAAGAGTTGCTGGCGAAGTATGCGCAGATTATCAGGGAGGAATATTCAACTGTAGTTCCCCTCAAAGAATAAAATAAGGACGCAGATTTTTTAGGAAAATTTATGATCTGATAGGATCAATTTCTGTTTTCGACAGATGAAAATTAAATCTTAATTAATCTTACTTTTTCTTAAAAAATCCGCGTCCTAAAATTTTCTATTCATAAAATCCTACAGAACCACCGACCCAGGTCTTGTCCTTATTGAACTTCACACCGATCATCTCACCTTTACTCAGGCGTGCAAGATTATTGACGATGATGGGTTCCTTTGCTTCATCAGGCCAGAGTAGCATGATGCGGACTTCTACTTTGACAGGTTCTTCCGGTGTCCTGATGACCGGAACGTATTTTACTTTTTCCTGGAGTATGTATTTGGACTTGTCTGCGACTTTATCAATATCAGCACGAGTGACATGGAATACCACGCCTGCTCCTGAAAATGAATAAAGGGGTTTCAGTACATAATTGTCCAGGTCTTCCGGAATAGAATCGATCTGATCGAGAAAAACTGTTTTAGGTACAAAATCACTTTCAATAAAAGGCATCGTATATTTTGAAATTCTGAAAAACCAATTAGGATGTCCTACCCATTTCAAATCAAGGTCATCTGTAAAGTTGAATTTCAGAACCAGGTCTTTGCGGGAAAGCAATTCGTCAAAAATTACCCGATTGTATATGCGTTTGATCTGGATTTCCTTTCCCTTTTCATTTTTGTAATAAAGTTTGTTTCCATGTTTCAGAATGTCTGTCACGCATGATATTTTGATACCTAGTACTTTGGCTGAAGCCAGAAAATCAATCTGGGTATTCTGCTTGAAAGGTTCCACATCAATCAGTACAACATTGGCGGGGTCTTCATCGCCTACAATGATATTTTTTAAAGCCTCAACATAGGTCTGTGGAGTATACCCATTGAAAAGATGATGAACATATTCAGGAATATCAAAATGCTTGCGGTATAAACCTGCAACGATATGTTGATAAAAATACAAAGAAGGGAAACCTTGTACTTCGATCAGCTTAGGTACGATGTCCCCATTTTTTCCTTCGCACAGACCAAAATCCATTTGAAGAAAAGTAGTGTGCGCATCTTCGTTCGGCACCCTGTATTCATCAGTAAGTGAAGGCTCCGTCAATTGTTTGAAGTCGGGACGGAGAATTACTTTTTTGATTTCGTTGCATGCCTGAAATATCTGATCAGAAAGATAGCCAGGAATAAATACCGGCGTTTCGGCAATCCGGAAGCCAGGAACATGATCAAATTGGCTATGCAAATCTTTTAAAAATGCATTGTAACGCTCCTGCGAAAAGTGTTTGTTATATCGGTCTCTGATATCGGGGATCATAGCTCGAAAGATAATAAAAAGCAGAGGGCAGAGAGCATAGAGCAGAGAGCAGAGAGCAAAATTATTTTGGATTTTAGTTTTGGGGCTTTAAATTTTACAGAAAAACTTCTAAGTGACGTCCTTATGTGCCCTTATGTTTCCAAGAGGTTCAGAATTGCAGACCACGCAGAAATATTGCAAAAAACATCTAAGCGACTTCCTTAAGTGACCTTATGTTTCTAAGTAGGTCAGTGGGTCTAACCGTTGACTACAAGGGGTTGTGGATTTGAAAACTCCATGATGTGATCAATAGCTCCGTTGATAAATCCGGGAAGGATATGATCTCTTGTGATGGTAAGTCTTTCGGGATGGATGGCATTGTGCATCATCTCTTCATATGTATTCGAACCATATGTACGGAGGATCATTTCCTTTTTATCTCTACGGCGCAGATACATGAGCATACCATCAGGATGTGCCTCAGGATGGAATTGCGTACCGAACCATTCATTTGAAAACCTTATGGCCATGAGTGCTTTTTCAGCAATACTGTCCGGCCCAGTTCTTTCGATAGCCGTGATGACTGCACCTAATTGTTTCAGTTTATTTTCGTCAGGAAAGATAACTTCATATTTTCTAAAGTCGGCACCATAAAACGGATTGTTCAACTCCTTGAACAAAGGCTCACTTTCACCGGCTTCAGTTTTGTCAACGGGGACAATGCCGAACGATTCCTTTTGTCTCATGTTTATTTTGCCTACCCCAAGATGATTGCACATCATCTGAAATGAATGACAAACAAAGAACACAAACTTTTTGATTTCACTCGTAGAGTTGTGTTCCCATATCTGATCCATGAGGGCATAATATTCCTTTTCCCATCCGCCTTCATATTCAAGGGGATCGCCAGGGCCACCGGAGGAAATGTAGATATCAAAATCGAGTCCTGGTATTTCCTTTTTGTGCCGTACATCAAATACCTCGTAATCGATAATGGCAAAACGGTCTGCAATCCGTTTAATACTGGCAATACCCATGTTTTCAGAGTTATTGTTCATGTCCAGTATAGCCATTCGTACAGGATAATTAATCCTCATTGCAGCAGGAGTGAATATCGTGAAACCGTAAAGTTACCGCTTTTATTATTTGGGCATTTTACCTTCAACAGAAGCCTTTATAAAATTGCCCCAGTTGATATGTGATTTGTTGGCTTTGTGTTCAAGTGCTTTTTCGATGGCCATCTCTGCTGCATTCTCCACTACCCATTCGAAATTTTCTTCACCTACACTGCTTAGATCTGCATCAGGCGCCGGATTGCAATAATCAATAGCATAAGGAATGCCACCGCGAACTGCAAATTCAACAGTATTGAATTCATAACCAAGTGCATGATTAATTTTCAACACGAGCTTATGAATTTCTTTCATCAGCTTCGGATCATCAATGGCAGGCTTGTCGATATAGCGGAGATGATGTGGGTTACGTGGTTCGTATGGCATCAATCGTACACGATCACCACCTAAGTAATAGCAACGGAAATAAGCATCGAAATCTATATTTTCCTGAAGCATCATGACCAGTTGGCCGGTCTCATTGTATTTAGCAAACAGATCTTCAAAGCTTGTAACTTTATATACACTCTTCCAGCCACCACCTGAGTGAGGTTTCATATACATCGGAAAGCCACCGAGATAGTCAGCGACAAATTCCCAATCCATCGGAAATTTGAGATTGCGGAATGACATCTCAGAAGTATCATCAGGACGTGTATGCGAAGGCAGAAGCACTGTCTTCGGAACAGGAACTTTTATTTGTTCGGAAAGGCAATTGTTGAAAAACTTTTCATCTGCGCTCCACCAGAATGGATTGTTGATGACGGCTGTACCGGTGAGTGCAGCATTTTTCAAATAGGCTCTGTAGAAAGGAACATCCTGACTGATCCTGTCGATGATCACTGCATAGCCGGATGGTTTGCCCTGAACGAGCTCTTCAACTTTTACAAATTCAGCTTCGACTCCTTTGATCGCCTTACTGTTGACTCTCTCGACGAAAGCAGGAGGGAATGAATTTTCTTTGCCAAATAAAATGCCTATTTTTTTCATAATTGTGGGTATACTTTATAAAATCAAACCGCTAATGACGCAGAAATTTATTTAAAAATATGAACGCAAATTAAATTTCGAATC
>JBDUAU010000321.1:0-4848 GCA_040004485.1 Saprospiraceae bacterium | reverse complement strand
CGCCGATGGAGGATGGGTTGACCCCTTCCTGTATCAGTTCCATAGAAAGAAAATGATTTCCATTGTTTTCGCCGAGATATAAAACATCGGGTTTATTCGTGACGCTATTAAATACCTGAACGGAAGAAGCATAGACATCCGTAAAACCATCATTATTGAGGTCGCCTAATACAAACGCTCCAAATAAATTATTACCAAATGGTTCCTCTCTCGTAAATGTGCCATCGCCATCATTGTGCCAGAATTCTACAAGATCTCCACTGACCAGAATATCCTGCCAACCATCATTGTCAAAATCCCTGATCATTCCTTCGATCCCTACTCCACCGATATTAATTCCTGAAGAAGGTGTGATATCAATAAAAGTGTCATTATTGATATTTTCAAATAACTGACAGAGCACATCATGTTCTGTTTTGAACAGGTCCAGGTCACCATCGTTATCAATATCGCCGAAATCTGCAGTCCAGGTCTGATGCCCATCTGCGAGACCATATTTGGCAGCACTTTGCGTATAATTATTATTTCCATCGTTGACAAATAACAAATCTATACGTCTTGGATCATTCGGATTGGTCACGCCTTGTCTGCATTTTGCAATATAAAAATCAAGATCACCGTCCATATCAAAATCAGTATAGACTGAACCGTAATTTCCTGAATTATCTGAAGCAGGTACGGTTACAAAATTGAATAAAGGCTGTTCTACAAGATTTCCTGCACCATCATTGATCAGTGTAAGATTGGCCGCATTATCATTGAGTACAACGACATCCATCCATCCGTCGCTATTAAAATCACCGGCTGAAGCTCCCTGTGAAAAGAAAGGAGTTGCTACTACCAGATAGGTAAAATTAAATTTGTACGTATGAGGAATGCTATAAAGTATTTTAATACGGTCATATGATCCTGAGATAAAAATGTCATTTGATCCGTCATTATTAAAATCAGCCACGCAAATATCATTTTGCTCTCCATCCGTATCTATACCTATCGGAATTTCATATCTGACAAATGGCCGGTCAGGATCAGGAGTTTGATATTGGATATACAACTTTGGAGTACCATCGGTAGTCATAATATCATCCAGACCATCACCATTCATATCAGCTATAGCTACAGGAACGGCGCTATGCTGATCAGGCTTAGGCAACAAATCATTTCTGTTCAGAAACTTAACCTGGGAATAGGCCAGAAAAGAGAATAAATTGGCACAAATGAGAACGTACATCTTTGATTTCATAAGGAAAAATTGGTTTTGCAAATGCAGTTGGACAAAAATAGCAGAAAAAGGCAAAGCATAGAGCTTCTTTTAAGAGTCAGTCGTCCAGGTGACTAAGCGATCAATATACAGGTCTATATGTTACTTTGCAGCAATGTCCCGGTTTTACTCAATATTCAAATTTATTCAACATAGGCTTTATTCTCGCAGATGGAACTCCTTCCATTCTCCCTATTTATTCAAACTCTTCAGTCTCTGCTGCGATGATAAAATTGTGTTTCCGGAGTCTGTGAAAATTGAATCACTCCGAAAAGAGCTGATGGATACAAAAGAAAAATTAACAAGAACGGACTATGGTGCAGGAATGACGAATACCGGAAAGCAACATGAAAAACGAATTTCAACTATCGCCAGGCAATCACTCAGCCTCCCTTTTCAATGCAGATTTCTATACCGCTTGATGACATTGATAAAACCAGCACTTTGTGTTGAATTTGGAACGAGTCTCGGGATCACAACATCTTATCTTTCTTATGGTGTCGATACAGGCAAAATCATTTCTATTGAAGGCGATCCTATCATCGTATCGATGGCTCAAAACATATTTGATGAATTGCAAATAAAAAACATCACAACTATCAATTCAACGTTTGAAAATTTTATTAAAAAAGATTTAGGAAACTTAGAAGTTGTAGATTTTATTTTTCTTGACGGAAATCACAGGGCTGGCCCTCTGCTAAGCTATTACCAGGCGCTGCAGTCTCATATACAATCCCAAACGATCATCATGGTTGATGACATTTACTGGTCCTCTGACATGCATTATGGCTGGAAATCATTGATTGAGATGCCTGAGGTGACTCAAAGTGTGGATTGTTTCCATTTCGGCCTTCTGTTTTTCAACTCTGATTTTATAGCTAAACAGAATCACGTGATCAGACTGCCATTACAATCGATAATCAGATCCTAATTATGAATATAATTCATTGAATATCAATCAATTGTCAATACTTAATTAATGTTATTATGTATGGCTTCTCTAAATCAGATAAGTATTAAATTTCAGTTGGTTTCACATTTGGAAGATTTGACATTTGATAACCAATTCTGGCTAAGGGCGTATCATCATCATCAAAATCTTCCCATTGGGTGATCTCTTTGATAAAATCTTCCATATGTCTGATCAGGAACGGAGATTTGATTTCTTCAGGTCGATAGATACCGATGATCTTAGGTGCATGGGGTTCACCGAATCCTTCTATGTAGGGATAACCTATCATGACCTGGACTTTGCCATTGAAAAGCTGCTGATATATCAATGAACCATTGTTCTTGATCAGAGGTTTATCGGTCTTATCGTTGATGATTTCGGAAATACCACTTTCCTCTGATCCAAGTGAAAGAACAATGAATTCAAGGTGCCTGACTTTATCCTGCAATTCAATCTTCCCATCCAGTTTAGCCACTTTGATCATATTTTCCAGTTCAGCAGTAATCTGGGCCCGCAACTGAGAATCCCATCTTTCCCGGTATGCTTTAGTATTTGCCAGGATATTTTGATAGCGCTCGACCTTTGTGATCAATCCTTTATATTCTTCCATAATTTGATATTTAACCGCTAAATATAAAATCTATCCTGAGTAAATCTGATATAGGTGATGTGACCAAAATTCAATCTCTATCTTTGGACGGCATGAAAGCAAAGGAAAAAAATACCTCAACTCCGCTCATAGAACAACCGATTAAGACAGATACTGGCTCGTCTACGGCTGAAATCATGCACATAGCATTCTCCCTTATGGCTACTGCCAAGGCAATGACAGATCTGTATGAAGCCAATTTTAAAGAAGTTTCGAAATATGTGCATGCAACCTCGCGTGGACATGAGGCTATTCAGATAGCTATGGGAATGTTGCTCACACCTGATGATTGGTTGTCTGCTTATTATCGTGATGATGCATTGTTGCTGGCTATAGGCATGAAACCTTATCAACTCATGTTACAATTGATGGCCAAAAAAGATGATCCTTTCTCCGGTGGAAGATCTTATTATTCTCATCCAAGTCTTCGTGATGATGACAAGCCAAAAATACCCCATCAATCATCGGCTACCGGCATGCAGGCGATTCCTACAACGGGTATCGGACTTGGTATTTCTTATAAAGAAAACAGGAGTATCGGCGACTGGAAATTGCCACCTGTTGTAGTCTGTTCGTTAGGTGATGCATCAGTGACCGAAGGAGAAGTATCAGAGGCTTTGCAGATGGCTGCTTTGAAAAAGCTCCCGATGCTCTACCTGGTGCAGGACAATGGTTGGGATATTTCAGCAAATGCGAAAGAAACACGAGCAATGAATGCGGCTGAGTATGCAAAGGGATTTAAAGGGATTGAGACGAGGAGTATTGATGGAACAGATTTCAAATTATGTTATGATACGTTGCGTGAAGTCGTCGATTTGATTCGGACAGAAAGAAGGCCTTTTCTTGTTCATGCCACAGTGCCATTGCTCAATCATCATACTTCTGGTGTACGAATGGAATGGTACAGAGATGATCTTGAAGAAGATCGAGCCATGGATCCGTATCCAAAAATGCGAAAGGCAATGATAGCTGCAGGGTGGCCTGAGTTGAAAATAAAACGGATTGAAACAAAAGCAAAAGAAGAAGTCAACATTGATTTTGAAAAAGCAAGAGCAGCTCTCAATCCACTTCCTTCCGATCTGTATACACATGCATTTGCTCCAACCTCTATCGCTACAGAAAAGGGAGATCGGAGCCCTGAAGGTGCTGAAGTAAAAGTCATGGTAGATTGTGCGCTGCTTGCAATTGAAGAACTCATGCGCAAGCATCCTGAGTGTGTGTTGTATGGCCAGGATGTTGGTCGCAGACTTGGAGGAGTATTCAGAGAAGCTGCTACGCTTGCTCAAAAATTCGGTGATGACCGTGTGTTCAATACACCGATACAGGAAGCTTTTATAGTAGGCTCTACAGTAGGGATGTCTGCAGTCGGTCTTAAACCTATTGTTGAAGTACAGTTTGCTGATTATATCTGGCCGGGGCTAAATCAATTGTTCACCGAAGTCAGCAGATCCTGTTACCTGACAAATGGGAAATGGCCTGTCAGTATGATTCTCAGAGTACCTACCGGAGCTTATGGAAGTGGTGGTCCATACCATTCTTCCAGTGTCGAAACTGTGGTGTGTAATATCAAAGGATTGAAAGTGGTATATCCAAGTAATGGGGCTGATCTGAAAGGCTTGATGAAAGCTGCCTATTATGATCCGAATCCGGTGGTCATCTTTGAGCACAAAGGATTGTATTGGAGTAAGGTTCCGAATACGGAAACCGCAAAATGTCCATTGCCTGATGAAGAGTATACAATTCCTTTGGGTGTTGGAAGAATTGTAATAGAAGCTAATGATGATTTGATTGCACAGGGGAAAGCTATTTGTGTAGTTACATATGGAATGGGTGTTCATTGGGTATTGCATGCATCAAAATCATTTGATGATCAGGTTACAATTATTGATTTAAGATCGCTTGTGCCATGGGATGAAAATTTGGTTTATGAAACTGTATGCAGGCATGGACGTTGCGTTGTTGTTACAGAGGATACAATATCAAATT
>JBDUAU010000504.1:0-4850 GCA_040004485.1 Saprospiraceae bacterium | reverse complement strand
TTCTTCATCCCTTTCCTTTGCCAGCTGATCAAATGTCGGATAGACATTGTCCTTATTAGCTTTTTCTACTTTGCCTTCTTCTTTGATACGAAGGTCTTTGGCCGATACAACTTTATCACGAATATAGAATGCAATTAAGGCTTTAGCACCCAGGTTGTCACCTCTGTAAAAACTACTACCCTGAAATGCTTGTCCGGGCAGGCCATACGGAGTACTATTTTCAAAAACATAAGCATCACGTACAGGCATCAGTATAGCCTCTTTACTTAAATCATTGTCTTTAATATTTCTCAAAGGAGAATAGTCATCCAAAACGAAAAATCCTCTTCCAAATGATGCTAAGACCAGATCATTTTCTCTTGTTTGAATGGCCATATCTTTTATAGAGATCGTCGGTAGCCCGGATGATAATTTCTTCCAGCTCTTGCCACCGCTATTTGAAAAGTAAAGACCAAATTCTGTGCCAGCAAACAATAGATTTGGATCAACATTATCTTCAGCCAGACAATACACTGTGCCTCTGGCAGGCAAATTATTTGAAATTGAAGTCCAGGTAATTCCTTTATCCTTACTGACAAAAATATAAGGTTTGAAATCACCGTATTTGTGATGATTGAAGCAGGTATAGACTACATTCTGATCATGAGAAGAAGGCGTGATCATATTGACAAATGAGGTATCCGGTGCTCCTTTTATTTTGTCGATTTTACGCCATGTCTTTCCCCGGTCACTTGTGATTTGAATCAGGCCGTCATCTGTACCTGCAAACAGTAAATCAGCATTAACCGGTGATTCGGCGAAGGTGACAATGTTGCCATAAGGTGAGGTAGATTGATTTTTTGCAACGGCATCTACACTCCAGACCCTGCCCATTACTTTCAATTTATTACGATCGATCTGTCGGGTGAGATCTTCACTGATCACTGTCCAATTATTACCGCGATCATCACTTGAAAAAACTTTATTGGCAGCGAAATAAATTCTGCCCGGAACATGTGAACTTGCTAACAGAGGGGCGTCCCAGTTCCATCGATATGTATCTTCATTTTTTCGCTCATGAGGTTGTATTCCAATTTCCTCACCGCTTAATTTATCATAACGCACCAGGCCTCCATATTGACTTTCTGCATAGACAATATTGGGATTATTAGGATCGACCTGGGATTCAAAACCATCTCCTCCATGTGTGATAAACCATTCATCATTGGATATTCCATTTCCTGAAACGCTTCTTGACGGACCACCAAGGCTGAAATTATCCTGCGTACCACCATAGATATTATAAAATGGTTCGGCATTATCAAGAGCAACTCGATAGAATTGGACTACAGGAAGATTGGCTTTGAAGAGCCATGATTTCGCAGCATCATACGATTCGTAAATACCGCCATCACATCCGACTAAGAAGTGATCACTATCATCGGGATCGATCCACATACAATGGTTGTCAACGTGTTTCGTGTCTTCACCAAGATTTTTCCAGGATTTACCTCCATCATTTGAGACCTGAAGCCATGTATCCATTGAGTATAATCTATCAGCGTTATGAGGATCAGCTACGATCTCATCGTAGTAATTACCTGCGCTGGAATAATCACCCATTTTTTCCCATGAAGCTCCCTGATTGGTACTCCTGAATGTTCCTCCCTTCCCCATTGCTGCTTCAACTATAGCGTAAATTTTTCCAGGATCAGCTGGAGAAATTGCAAATCCAATCCTTCCAATATCAACAGCCGGTAATCCCTGACCAGATTTTACCCAGGTTTCACCACCGTCTGTTGATTTATAAATATTGGATTGGGGACCACCTCCCAGATAAGTAAAGACATGACGTCGTCGCTGAAAGGAGGATGCATAGAGGATATCGTGATTGTTTAAATCCATCACTACATCATTCACGCCAGTATTTTCATCAATTTTAAGGACCGCATTCCAGGTTTTTCCCCCATCTTTTGACTTATATAATCCTCTATCTCCCCCCGGAGCCCATAAAGGACCTATAGCAGCTACAAATATTGTATTGGAGTTGTCCGGATGGATAAGAACCTTTCCGATATGTTCGCTATTCTTCAAGCCCATATTGGTCCAGGATGATCCGCCATCAACAGATTTATATACACCATCTCCATAGGCTACTGAACGTTGATTGTTGTTCTCGCCGGTTCCGACCCATACGGTGCTCGTATTATGTGGATCGATAGAGACGCATCCAATTGAAAATGAGCCTTCTCCATCAAAAACAGGCTCATAAGTGGTGCCTGCATTGAGTGTGCGCCAGACTCCTCCCGCCGCAGAAGCAATAAAATACCGTTTGTGATTTTTAGGGTCGACTGCAAAATCACATATTCTTCCGGAAGTAATAGCAGGTCCGAGGTTTCTGAATTTGAGGCCGCTAAGATCAACAGTGTCAAAACCTGTTTTAACAATTTTGACTGAATCTGATTTTATGTCAGTTCCCTTTGTGCGTTTAGCTTTTTGGGCGGAAAGGTTTGTAGATGAAAGGGAAAAGCCAGATATGAAAATGGCAAAGAGCAAACATCTGGTGATAAAGGGAGAAAAATTCATTGTGTTTAGATTTATAGTCGCAAGATAGAGAATGGGAATAGAATGAAAACTTAGAATCGATGAATGGATTTGATAACTTGGCGGCTTAAACTAAAGGCCCGGAAGAATGTTTGGCATAGTTATTCATTTTGAAGTATAATGAGGCATATGGAAGTATCCCGCATAGATTACGCACATTTAAAATACTGGAATCATACGGATCTGGCTTATATCACGCAGGATAAATCCCTTCGTGCATTCTACAAATATGATCCTTTGATATCCTCGATACCTGATGTCATCAAAAACCGGAAGTCTTTTGCAACTGACAGAATATTATTGACAAGAGTGCTGAAGAGACAATATGCTGAGCTGGGATTATCACTTCCCATATCAGAAGAAGCGATTTTAGATAAGAATACATTTACGGTCACAACTGCACATCAGCCTAGTCTATTTACAGGACCGCTATTTCATATTTATAAAATATCAAGCGCGATTCATCTGGCGAAGGATCTGACATCTTCAACCGGCTCCAATATCCTTCCTGTTTTTGTGATTAATGCTGAAGATCATGACTGGGCTGAAGTAAATCACTTTTTCTTATTCGGACGGAAATATGAATGGGAAAGACAATCCACAGGCCCATCAGGTCGACTTCCTGTAGAAGGTCTCGATACATTGATCCATACGATCGGTGAATTATTTTCTAATGCATTGTATCTCTCAGAGTTAAAGACACTACTCCTTGATTGTTTTCAGAAAGCTGCTAATTACAGTCAATTCCACCGTTTGCTTCTTCATGGATTATTTGGAAAGCATGGATTGATCATACTGGATATGGATGATGTTGAATTGAAGAGGGCTTTCGTTCCAATCATGGAGAAAGAGATCAAGGAACAATTCTCTTATATACCTGTATCAGAAACACAATCTGTTTTAGAAAAAGCAGGCTTTAAGCCTCAGGCATTTTGCAGGCCCATCAATCTGTTTTATATGACAGATGAAATCCGTGAACGAATCGAACCAATTGAAGGAGGAGTCATCAGAGTAGATAGTAAAATCAAATCTTCAGTTGATGAAATCATTAATGAGCTCCATGCACATCCGGAGCGTTTCAGTCCAAATGTTATTCTAAGACCCCTTTATGAAGAATTTGTATTGCCAAACTTAGCGTATATCGGTGGCGGTGGCGAGATCGCGTATTGGCTTGAAAGAAAATCACAATTTCTGGCAGCAGGTATTCCTTATCCGGTATTGATCAGGAGAAATTCAATGTTATTGATAGATGGGCAAACGAATGAACAACTTAAGAAACTCGATCTGGATGTGATCGATTTAATTCCTGACTATGACACAATCGTGAAAACATATTTACGGAAGCACACCCAGAATGAGTTGAATTTCGAAGAAGAATTGGAAATGATAAATAAGGCATATGCAATGCTTGCTGCAAAAGCTGATCATATCGATCCGACATTATCAAAATCTATGTTGGCTGAACAAAGTAAGCAAGCAAAGCAATTTGAACAACTTGGTTCACGCTTATTGCGCTCAGAAAAACAGATACAGGAAACAAATTTAAAGAAGGTCCAACGTCTTAAGGACAAGCTATTTCCAAATGGTGGTCTCCAGGAAAGGCAGGAAAATTTTCTATCTTTTTATGCAAATTACGGTTCTGCTTTGATTGATGTACTGATAGAAAATTGTGATCCTTTTGAATCCAAATTTATAATTCTTCAGTTACAGGAACCTCCGGTTGAACAGGCTTAGGCTTATTCGCCAATAGCATAAGAAGTGTTGAAAGTTTTATTCTGAGTTCACTTCTGTCTACAATGAAATCGAGGAATCCATGTTCAAGCAGAAATTCTGATGTCTGAAATCCTTCAGGCAGATCTCTTTTGATTGTCTCCCGAATGACACGCGGACCTGCGAATCCGATTAATGCACCGGGTTCTGCAAGATTAAAATCACCGAGCATCGCATAACTAGCCGTGACTCCACCTGTAGTAGGATCCGTCATCAGAGAAATGTAAGGAATATGCGCGGCGGCTAGTTGAGAAAGTTTGGCAGATGTCTTTGCCATTTGCATCAGAGAGAAAGCGGATTCCATCATTCTGGCTCCTCCAGATCTTGAGATGATCATCAACGGTGCTTTATGCTCTATGCTTTGATCAATAGCTCTGGCTATCTTTTCGCCTACTACAGATCCCATGCTGCCTCCGATAAAGCTAAAATCCATGGCGGCCACCACTAATGGATACCCGTCTATAGAGCCTGCAGCCACGGCCATGGCGTCATCCATG
>JBDUAU010000701.1:0-4866 GCA_040004485.1 Saprospiraceae bacterium | reverse complement strand
TCAGCAGCCAGGTACTGGAAGATGATATTGTAAATCATTTACTAAAAGGCATCAACCTGCAACACCTGGATCATATCCCGAATAAAGCAGCAACAGAAAATATTCTTACTTCTATAGCAGTCAATGGCATTCATGTTGAAATATTTGATCTTGAAGGAAAAGAATTGTTGAATTATTATGTAGGGGGAGTCACTCAGGATGAAAGAGGAACATTTTTCCTAAAAGAAGGAAGAGATCAACCATATTGTCTTATCCAGCCTGGATTTGAAGGTGGGCTCAGAGCGCGATACGCGTTACAACCGAATGACTGGAGAGATGTACGCTTCTGGATGGAAGACAATGATGCTATTGACACTTTAAAAGTAAACTACCCAAATCAAAGGCAACATTCATTTGTCATTTACAGAAAAGGAAATGATTATGGTATAGAGCCTATGTTTTCAACGACGCCACGAAAGAATGGACAGGTCTCTAATAAGATTCGTTCTTATCTTACGACATTAAGTCAGCTGGCTTGTGAGGATTTCATCAACAATGCCGGAGAAAAAGATTCTATTTTGGCTATGACGCCCTTCATCGATATGAGCATCATCTACAAAGACAAAACCTCTTCATTGCGATTCTTTCCTGCAGGACCGCCGAGTACATCGGAATTCTCACCTCCGATCAATCGATATTTTATTTATTATAAAGGGCATGATTTTATGATAGGTCAGCATGAAGTGATGAAGGGTGCATTCAGATCATATGATTATTTCTTTGAGTGATGATTCAGACCTGGCTCTATATCGTATTGACACTTACAGCTTCAGAATGGGGATTCTTTGGCCATAAGCTGATCAATAGGGTAGCAGTCTATACATTGCCGACAGAGATGATTGGTTGGTACAAGCCATATATCGATTATCTCTCTGATCATGCTGTCGATCCTGACAAAAGAAGATATGCCACGAAGCATGAAGCTGTTCGACATTTTATAGATCTTGACCGATGGGGTGATACTAATTTTGATCATATTCCACGATACTGGGATCAGATCCTGGCTTTGAATATGGTCGCTTATTCTGTAAACAAAAATGATACTACTTATTTATTAAAGGCCATCCCGCACGAAATGTGGAGTGATAGTGTAGCTGATTATCATAACAGGGTTGAGTTAGTCAGAAATCATTATCTGCGTCAGTATTATGCTGATGAAGCTACGATACCTTGTGATAGTCTGCGAATGATTTTTCCAGATCTTAAATGCAATGGGAATACAACAGTATATCTGCATGATGTTTTCAGCGAACATGGAATAGTTCCTTATCATCTCCAGGTCATGCAACGACGATTGACGAATGCATTTAAAAACAATGATCTTGAAGCATTGCTGCGTACATCTGCGGAACTTGGACATTATGTCGCAGATGCTTGTGTTCCATTGCACACTACTGCAAACTATAATGGTCAGCTAACTAACCAGGTGGGTATACATGGATTTTGGGAAAGTCGTATTCCTGAATTATTTGCCATTGATGAATTTGATATGGTGGTTGGTTCTGCGACATATATCGACAATCCTGTAAATTATTTCTGGAATTTAGTTTTAACCAGTCATAAAGAAGTGGACAAAGTATTGAGCCTTGAAAAACAATTGAGTGAAACTTATCCTAGTGATAAGCAATACTGTATGGAGGATAGATTGAATGCCAATGTCAGAACTCAATGTGCAGATTATGCACGGGCTTATCATCTCGCGATGGATAAAATGGTAGAGGATCGTTTTAGAGTGGCTGTCAAAGCTGTTGGTGATGCATGGTATACAGCCTGGGTTGATGCCGGACAGCCTACACCTCCTCCGTATAGAACGATTAATAAGCGAAATGCTGAGGATGAAGAATTGGACAAAGCCGTCAAAGGTGGAAAGGAACTAGGAAGGGAACACGAATGAGAAAAGCAGGGAGCAGGGGGCAGGGAAAAAACAATTAGCAATAAGCCAGTGAATAAGTAATGATACACCAAAAAAAAGTGATACGTTAAGTTAGATGCAATTGTTTAATTCGTTATAAACAATGAAGAAATATGCTAAAAGGATCTTAATTATAAGTCTAATTTTAGTTGCATTAGTCTTTTTGCTCAGAGGAGGTATTTACCGAAACCTTGTTAAATATCAATCTATAGGTCAGCGAGAAGATTATTATTATAAGAATGGTTATTTAGTCGCGAGAATATTGCGATCTCCTGAAAATAAGGATTCGATGAATTTTGATGATATTGTTGATGCGGCACTTAAAATTACATCCAAAAGTCTTCAATTCACTACTAATTCTTGTGAAATAGATCCAAATAGGTTGATAGAGACATTACAAACTAACTGTGTAGGATATTCAGCTTTCTATTCAACAGCATGTAACCTACTTTTGTACAAACATGGATTATCAGAAAATTGGCATGCTACATCACAAGTCGGACATTTGTTTTTATTTGGTTTCAACATTCATAAAAGCACAAATAACCCTTTCTTTAAAGACCATGATTTTGTAATTATTAAGAATAAAATAACTGGAGAACTACTATCAGTTGATCCTACTATTCATGATTATCTTGAGATAAAGACGGTAACTTTAAAAACCGAATGAGAAACTAGCCGCATCTAACATAGGTTTAGGCTGGGCCTACACTTTCGTGTTTGCAATACTCCGTTTTGCGAAATAATGTGGTGACGCAAATCAGAAATTTGCGAATGCTCAAACGTACGTCCAACATAAGCTTACCAAAATCTATTTTCTTGTTTGAGGCGCTCATAATAAAAATAAATAAATTGAACGAATTCAGGATTGGATGTTGAGAATCAATTTATAAGACCTCAACTCCACTTAATACTTAACATGATTTATTCTCTTTTGCTCATCCATGCCCCATGCACCCTGCACCATGCCTTTTTCAGTCATCGTCACCATCGTCTTCCTTATACCCTTCAATCTCTCTCCTCTCTTTCTTTGTCGGTCTTCCGGCACCGCGCTCTCTGCGTTCAGGACCGCCTTTTCCGACAAACCATGATTTGTATTTATTCAATTCATCTTCCGGTGTGAAATCTTCATAGCAGGGCTTGGCAAGGATGGCTGAAACTCTTTTTTCAATAAGTTGAACCACCTTGTATTTGAAACGGAAATTATCTTTATGAACATCCAGTATATCTCCGGGTACGATTAAAGCGGATGACTTAACGACCACACCATTGAGCTTTACTTTTCCTTCACGGCAGGCTTCCGTGGCCATGGTCCTGGATTTGTAGATCCTGATCGCCCACAGGTATTTATCGATTCGTATTTTTTCCATCAGGATAAGATCAGATGTTTTAATATTTTATAATTTAAAGCAAATTTAAGAGAACATGGATAGGAGATCGCTACTTAAAAATATTTCTGCTGCCTCAGTGGCTCCATTTCTTCCATTTGCATCCTCTACACTGACGGTAAGTACGGAAAGAAAATTTAAACATTCCGTTTGCAGATGGTGCTACAACAACTTCACTCTTGAAGAACTCTGTGATGTAGCGATAGATTGTGGTATCCAGTCCATTGAATTACTTAATCCAAATGAATGGGATACAGTAATCAGCAGAGGATTGAAAGTAGCCTTGTCAAATGGAAGCCCTTTAGGCATCACGAAAGGATGGAATGATCCTAATCTACATCAGCAATTACAAAACGATCTCCTCGATATTATTCCTAAAGCTGCAGATAAAGGAATAGGGCAGATCATTGTATTTTCCGGCAACCGAAATGGATTGCCCGATTTCCAGGGACTTGAATTTTGTGCCATGGGTCTGGACCCGGTTGTAAAAGTTGCAGAACATTACAATGTCAGGATCATTATGGAACTGCTCAACAGTAAAATAAATCATGTCGATTATCAATGTGATCATACGTCTTGGGGCGTCAGTCTCGTAGACAAAATTGGTTCGCCCAATTTTAAATTACTCTATGACATTTATCACATGCAGATCATGGAAGGCGATGTCATCAGGACAATCACTGACCACAAAGATTACATCGCACATTTTCATACAGGAGGTGTTCCGGGCAGACACGAAATAGATGAGACACAGGAGCTTTATTACCCGGCGATCATGAATGCAATTGTAGCTAATGGTTTTGAAGGATTTGTGTCACAGGAATTTGTACCTGCGGGAAAAGATCCGGCGAAATCCCTCAAGGAAGGTGTCCGGATTTGCTCCGTCTGATAAAATAGTTTGGATTTTCATTCTATTCACTAAATTGACTCTTCATATCAATTCATAGACCGATAACATATGTATTTTAACAACGAAGGTGCAAATGAAGTCACGTATGATGCTATCGTCGTAGGTAGTGGCATCAGCGGTGGATGGGCCGCAAAAGAGCTTTGTGAAAAAGGGTTAAAAACCCTGGTCCTTGAGCGTGGAAAGGATGTCAAACATGGTGATTACCCTACAGCCACAATGGAAGATTGGGAATTTCCGAATCGGGCAAAGATCACGCCGGAAGAAGCAAAAAAATATCCGGTCCAGTCGCGTACTTCATACATCATGCATGCAGCCGTTCTGCCATGGTTTATAGAAGATGCTGTTCAGCCTTACACTGAAGTCAAACCATTTGACTGGATGCGTGGCTATCATGTCGGTGGAAAATCAATCATGTGGGGACGCCATTCATACAGATGGAGTGATCTGGATTTTGAAGCCAATGCCAAAGATGGTATTGCAGTGGATTGGCCGATCAGATATAAGGACATCGACTCTTGGTATGATTATGTAGAATCCTTTGCAGGGATCAGTGGAAAAAATGAAGGTTTGTCTCAATTGCCTGATGGTAAATTTTTACCTGAGATGCCTTTGAATTG
>JBDUAU010000282.1:0-4880 GCA_040004485.1 Saprospiraceae bacterium | reverse complement strand
GGTTGTCAACTGCATTTGATAGTGTGACGCTTTATGGCGAAGATCCTGATCATCGTCCTGATATCTATGGTAAGATTGGCAATTCAGGTGTAAGCATTTGTTCACTTGATGATGCGAAGCGATTGTATTCTGGTTTTGATCTCTGCGATCCGAAGACATCAGTGTCGATGACGATCAATGGTCCGGCAGCTACGATCTGCGCATTTTTTATGAATGCAGCGATAGATCAGCAGTGTGAACTTTATATCAAAGCCAATAAACTAGAGCAAAAAGTGGAAGATGTGCTTCAGAAAAAATATGATGACCGGAAATTACCAAGACCGAAATATGATTATGAACTTCCTGAAGGTCATCATGGTTTGGGTCTGATGTTGCTGGGTATGACCGGTGATGAAGTCTTGGATGCTGAAACATATTCGAAATTAAAAGCAAAGGCACTTAACTCTGTTCGGGGAACAGTGCAGGCAGATATTCTCAAAGAGGACCAGGCGCAAAACACATGTATATTCTCTACAGAATTTTCACTGCGGTTGATGGGCGATATGCAGGCATATTTTATAGATGAAAATATCCGCAATTTCTATTCGGTTTCAATTTCAGGATATCACATCGCAGAAGCTGGTGCAAATCCGATAACCCAATTGGCATTTACACTTTCCAATGGATTCACTTTTGTGGAATATTATCTTTCAAGAGGACTGGCCATTGATGATTTTGCGCCAAATCTTTCTTTCTTCTTTTCGAATGGCGTAGATCCGGAGTATGCTGTCATTGGCAGAGTGGCCCGTCGCATCTGGTCAAAGGCGATGAAATATAAATATGGAGGTAATGAACGTTCACAAAAATTAAAATATCATATACAGACAAGTGGCCGTTCACTTCATGCCCAGGAGATTTCATTCAATGATATCCGGACGACACTGCAGGCCCTTTATGCGATTTATGATAATTGTAATAGCCTTCATACGAATGCCTATGATGAAGCGATCACGACTCCAACTGAAGAAAGTGTACGCAGGGCTATGGCGATTCAATTGATTATCAATAATGAACTTGGACTTGCAAAAAATGAAAATCCTCTTCAGGGTGCATTCATCATTGAAGAACTGACAGATCTCGTTGAAGCAGCAGTCCTCGCAGAATTTGATCGTATTACAGAAAGAGGAGGTGTACTCGGTGCGATGGAAACAATGTATCAACGCAGTAAGATCCAGGAAGAAAGCCTTTATTATGAAACCCTGAAACACTCCGGAGAATATCCGATCATCGGAGTGAATACGTTCTTATCAAAAGAAGGCTCTCCTACAGTCCTTCCGCGTGAAGTGATCCGTGCAAATACAGATGAAAAAGAAGGACAGATCAGAAGACTAGAAGAATTACAAACTGCAAGTGCTTCTACCTCAGCAGAATCCCTCAAGAAACTTCAACTAGTCTCTATGCAAAATGAGAACACATTTGAAGCATTGATGGAAGCCTCGAAGACATGTTCGCTCGGACAGATTACACATGCGTTGTATGAAGTGGGTGGACAGTATAGGAGAAATATGTAATTGGCCCCCCATCCCCCTGAAAAAGGGGGAGTAGGTTAGCATCACTCCGATTTAGTAATTAAAATCTGTTAATGATCAACTTCGATTGTTGCATTATTTTTGCATTTCGCGATTCACGAAAAAAATATTAACAACCTTCCTGCCTGCAACATATCAACTACCACTTTTCGATAGATAATCCAGCAACATGGTTGAAATGATTATCTCTGGTAGCAATTGTAAGGCTATATTGTATTGCTATCGCTGCTATCCATATATCATTTTCAGGGATTGGAAATCCATTATCTTTCAAGCCCTTTTTGATCTGGCCATAAAATTTGGCGGTATGATTATCACAATCCAGTATTGAGACTTGTGTCTTGAGTTGATCAATTCTGGCAATATTGGTTTGTTGATGAGTGGAGTTAAACGCTCAATAGTATAATTCACCTAAAGCTATTGCCGGAAGCGAAACAAAAGTGGATTGATTGATGTGTTCAATTATGGATAAATCACCGCTAAACAACGCAATGATTACATTTGTGTCAAGTAAATATTTACCACTCATCCCGATCTATTTGCTCACTATCTTTCAATGAAGATTCAAATTCTTGTGAGTCTAAATAATCGAATATGCTTGCAAATTGCAGAATACTATTTGGTGTATTAATCTTATCTGCGGACAACAAAGCATCTACGAACTTCAATAGCTTTTGCTGCTGAACAAGGGACAACCTGTTCAAAGCCTTGATAATGTATTGCTGTATTTCAAGCTCGCTCATGTGGCACTTTATTAGTTATGAATCTAATATAACATAATTTTTTGAAATCGGGTTCTTCCTGATGGCCACCTTAAAAATCAATAATCCAAAATTGTAATTCATTTTACAGGAAGATCTCCCAACTGTGGCCTGATAATAATCTCTTCCACCACTGACTGCGGACTCATCCGCAATATCGCAACTACAGCTTCAGCTACATCCTCAGGTTTCATCAGACGATCATCGGGATAATCTGCATCACCCCATGACGCTGACCAAGTTGCACCAGGCATGATCGATGTCACTTTGATATTATAGGGTTTCATTTCTTCACGCAGCGCTTTGCTAAAACCCAGCATTGCAAATTTACTGATGGTATATGATCCCCCATTTGGATAAGACATGAAGCTGGCGATCGAACACATGTTGATGATATAGCCGCTTTTTTTCAACATCATCGCAGGAAGTATTTCTCTCGTGAGATGATATGCACTGTAGAGATTTGTCTCCATTGTATTTTCTAGTACACCATCAGCTTCTTTGTGAATTTCACCCGGAACAAAAACGCCAACGTTGTTGACCAATAAATTGATTTCAGGCCATGCCTTTTTAATTTTTTTTGCATAGGCCAGTGTGTCTTGTTTTTTGGAGAAATCAACTTTATGGACGAGACATTCCTGGTTGGGAAATGAATCTCTTGCTTCCTTTCGGATATTCTTTAGATCGTTTTCATCTCTCGAGGTTATAGCTACATTCCAGCCTTCCTTCAGCAGGGCATAGACGATCGCCAGGCCGATTCCTTTAGTTGATCCCGTGACAATTGCATTCATATTCATAAACATATCCAATTTTTTCCGGTTTGGATAGGACGCAAAGCCAGGATTGTTGCTTTGTCTATTGCTGATCTTACCTACTTTTACCCTACACATGAAGCGATTGCATGAAACATAATTTTATATTTCACCTGGGAAGGTTCCTTACATGGATACGGCAGGTATTCTCCAAACCGGAGAATATGCGCATGTACTGGAAGGAAACGATGCGGCAGATGAATGATATCGGGATAGGTTCGCTCATCATTGTCATCCTGATCTCCACATTTATGGGGGCTGTGATGGCTGTACAGATTAGCTACCAGCTTGGTGGACAGCTCATACCGCGATATTACGTTGGGTATCTTGTCAGAGATATTACGATCATTGAATTGGCACCAACCATCACTTGTCTTGTATTGGCCGGCAAAGTTGGTTCCAATATGGCAGCTGAGATCGGAGGGATGCGTCAAAAGGAACATATTGATGCCATGGAGATCATGGGAGTCAATACCTCAGCCTTCCTGGTCATGCCAAAGATTTTTGCAGCCATTTGTGTGGTTCCTTTGCTGGTAGCTGTAGCAGCTTTAGTCAGTATAGGAGGAGCTTTTGCCGCAAGTGTACCTACAGGTTTGTTTACAGGCGCTGAATATGTTGAAGGGATCCGGGCTTTCTTTGAGCCTTACAATGTGTTTATGATGTTTTTTAAATCAGTAGTTTTTGGTTTTATTCTCTCTGCTGTTTCCTGTTATCAGGGTTATTTTGTCACAGGTGGTAGTATTGAATTGGGAAAAGCCAGCACGGCAGCGGTGGTGATGAGCAACATAGCCATCCTGATCGCTGATTATTTCATCGCAGTACTACTTACACAATGATAAAGGCAGAGCATATATCGAAATCGTTTGGTGACCAGAAAGTTTTGGAAGACATCAATCTTGAATTTGAAGTCGGTAAGACAAATCTTATCATCGGACGTAGCGGAGCGGGTAAAACAGTCCTTCTGAAAATATTAGTAGGTCTTTATCCGCCAACATCAGGTACGATCTGGTATGACGATGTCAATTTTACAGCACTTGATAAGAAAAGTGTTCGTGATATACGGATGAAAGTGGGCATGCTATTCCAGGGCACTGCTTTGTTTGATTCAATGACCATTGAGGAGAATGTGAGGTTCCCTATGGATATGTTTACTTCTAAAACGGCAAAGGAAAAATTGGACCGTGTCAATTATTGCCTTGAAAGGGTAAGTCTTACAGACGTTTTGAAGAAGTATCCGTCACAGTTGAGCGGTGGTATGCAGAAAAGAGTAGGTATCGCAAGAGCGATTGTCCTGGAACCAAAATATCTATTCTGTGACGAACCGAATTCAGGTCTTGATCCGAAGACAAGTCTTGTGATTGATGAATTGATACATGATATCACTGTAGAAAAGAATATCACCACGATCATCAATACGCATGATATGAATTCGGTGATGGAAATCGGTGATAACATCGCACTGATTCATGAAGGCCGGTTGGCCTGGGAAGGAAATAAAGAAGAGGTACTTACCTCAAAAAATGAAATTCTGCAGGGTTTTGTTTTTGCATCACCTTTTTTGCAGAAAGTGCGTGCCCTTCACGCGGAAGATTAGAAAATTCTCGTGCCACCAGTATTCGTGCCACGAGGTCCTAACTAGCTGATACTGAAAGGCTTCGGAGATGTTTTCAGTACCATGATTTGACATCTTTTTTGATTTAGAATATTTTTTGTCGGGTAAAATAGTACACTCGAAAAAA
>JBDUAU010000154.1:0-4886 GCA_040004485.1 Saprospiraceae bacterium | reverse complement strand
GAGAAATACCTGTATAGTATAATACACGCTCCGTAGTCGTCGTCTTTCCTGCATCAATGTGCGCAGCGATTCCGATGTTACGTGTATATCTTAGGTCCTTAGCCATTATTATTATCCTAAAAAATTAAAGTGTTCTGATTACTTGAAATGGGCAAAAGCGCGATTTGCTTCAGCCATCTTATGTGTGTCTTCTTTTCTTTTTACTGCAGAGCCTTCACCTTTGCTTGCTGCCAATACTTCTGCTGCAAGTTTTTCTGCCATTCCTTTACCATTACGTTCACGGGCAAAACGGATCAGCCATTTCATCCCGATAGCTATTTTACGTTTTGGGTTGATCTCCGTAGGAATCTGAAATGTAGCACCTCCGATTCTACGGCTTCGAACTTCAACTGAAGGTGTTGCATTTTCTAATGCCTTGCCAAACAGCTCATGTGGATTCTGTCCTGATTTCTCCTGGACTAAATCCATGGCGTTATAAAAGATGTCAAAAGCAATACTCTTTTTTCCCTGCCACATCATGTTATTAATGAAACGGGTTACCACCGGATCCGAATATCTTGGATCAGGCATAAGTATTCTGAGCTTTGGTTTTCTTTTCCTCATGATGAAATCTTTCTACTTTGCTTTAGGTCTTTTTGTTCCGTATTTGGATCTGGATTTCAACCGGTTGTTTACACCAGCAGTATCCAATGCTCCTCTGACAATGGTGTAACGAACACCAGGAAGATCCTTCACCCTGCCTCCGCGAATCAATACGATAGAGTGCTCCTGGAGATTATGACCTTCCCCAGGAATATAAGCGATTACTTCCAGGCTATTGGTCAAACGCACCTTTGCTACTTTACGCAAAGCTGAGTTTGGTTTTTTGGGTGTAGTGGTATACACACGTGTGCACACTCCCCTCTTCTGAGGACATGATGCTAATGCACGGGCTTTGCTTTTATAAACTACTGCCTCGCGACCTTTCCTAACTAATTGATTTATAGTAGGCATACGTATATTTTATCCATTGTTTCAGACGCCTTTTTCGAAAGCGAATGCAAAGATATGATTAAATTTTGGGATGAAAGGTATAGGGCTAGCAATTTATTGATTGTACATGTCTGTTGATGGCAATTTGGGTAGATAACATTCGGTTTGAAGGGGCAATAAGGACAGAAAAGGCAGAAAAGGCGGAAAAGGCAGAAAAGGCGGAAAAGGTAGAAGAGGCGGAAAAGGTAGAAGAGGTAGAAAAGGTAAAAGAGGTAGAAAAGGCTGAAGAGGCTGAAGAGACAGAAGAGGCGGAAAAGGTAGAAGAGGCTGAAGAGACAGAAGAGGCGGAAAAGGTAGAAGAGGCGGAAGAGGCAGAAGTGGCGGAAGAGGCAGAAGTGGCGGAAGAGGCAAAGAGACAGAAGAGGCAAAGAGACAGAAGAGGCAAAGAGACAGAAGAGGCGGAAAAGGTAGAAGTGGCGGAAGAGGCAAAGAGTTGCGGTTTCAGACTCATTTCTCTGTTTATCTTCGGTCTATTATGAATATTTTGATCAGAAAGGTTAATGAAACGGATATGACAGAGGTTCATAATCTTGTCAGGGAGCTCGCTGAATATGAAAAAGGTTTGCATAAGGTGACGACTACCCCGGAATCATATCTAATTGATTTTCGAGACAATGTATTTGATGCATTTGTGGCTGAAAAGGAAGGTGAAGTTGTAGGTATGGCCCTTTATTTTCTTGTTTTCAGTACCTGGCGGGGAAGGATGTTATACCTGGAGGATTTCGTGGTCAAGGAATCTGAAAGGGGGTCAGGGATAGGCAAACTGCTTTTTGAAGCATTTATGGAGGAAGCAAAGCGACAAGATGTTGCCATGGTAAAATGGCAGGTACTGGACTGGAATGAGCCGGCAATCAATTTTTATAAAAAGTATGATGTCGTATTTGATGATGAATGGGTCGATTGTAAAATCTATCTTAAATAATGTAGTGATTTAGTGATGGCGTGATCTGGTGATAAACTCCAGAGGTGACCGGAATTTGTTCTTTAGACGTAAAGAAGGTTCAATATTTAAAGGGTTAAATGTGGGGATAGCAAAGAACCACATCATATTAATGATCTCTGGTCATCAATTCCATTGAAAAGGATTTCAGCGCAGATATATTTAGAAAAGACAAAGAATCAATGGATTGCATAGCTTGTTTCAAATAATGTTGTTGTATATGATTTGCATTAGCTTCTACGTTCAGGGATTTATACATTTCTAAAATAATATTGATATCACCTGTAGTTGATGCGGCAGCATACGCTTTACTAAAATCTGTCTTCCCGGAAGCGCTAAGAGAGTTATAAGCATGAACGTATAGAAAATTCTTTTTACCCCTTATTATATCTCCTCCCTTGTGCTTCCCCGTCAGTTTTGTATCACCAAAAACGTCCAGGATATCATCGCGGATCTGAAAAGCAATTCCGATGTTTTCTCCGTAATTATAAAGGATACCTGCAACTTCAACAGAAGCACCGGCTAAAAGAGATCCAATTTTTAAACTTGTCCCCAGTAAACAGGCTGTTTTCTTCCGGATCATCTCAATGTAGTCCTGTTCGGATGGCGACTCGAAAAGTTCAAAATCCATATCCATTTGCTGCCCTTCACAAATGATCAATGCGGCTGAGGACATGGCTGAACAAATCGCAGAGTCCGTATTATTTTTTCTACCAGCCTCAAGCAAGAGTTCAAAACATTTTATAAGCATGGCATCACCACTAAGAATTGCAAGGTTTCGTCCAAATTTAATGTGCACTGTTTCAATGCCTCGTCTCAAAGATGCTTCGTCCATGATGTCATCATGCATGAGGCTGAAATTGTGGAAGTATTCTAATGCCAGTGCGGCCGGAAGGGCAGGAGCAATATCATCATACCATTGATTATACGCCATAAGCAATAAGACGGGCCGTATCCGCTTTCCGCCCATTCGATTTATGTAGCGAATCGGAGCATAAAGAGAATCAGGATCTCCGCTCAACTGGTGATCTTGAAGATAGATTTCAAATGTTTTAGCTAATGAAGAATAATCTAATTGGTTCATTCCTTTTTATCGTATAGTTTTACTTCCATGAAAGTAAAGATGCAAAATAAATGGTCTCATTCGCTTTATATCCTTCCCGTGATTCTAATATTCCTTTCGTGCCGTGATCAGCAGAGCGACAAGCTGAAAGCCGATTTGATTTTACACCATGCTTTTGTGTATCCTGTTAAAGGTGACCCAATAGAAAATGGCGCTGTAGTGATATCCAATAGTAAAATTATAGCCATTGGTAAATCTGACGATATTTTAAAAAAATGGAAGGTGTCCGTAAATGAATCTATCGACTGTCATGGAGAATTTCTTATGCCGGGATTTATCGAGGGGCATGGACACTTCAGCTCAATGGGATTTAATCTGATCAATGTTGACCTGATGCAAACGCATAACTGGAATGAAATCATTGATAGTGTGGCCAACAGAGTGAAAAAAGCTAAACCGGGAGAATGGATTACAGGAAGAGGCTGGCACCAGGAAAAATGGAATATACCTGTAGATAGAAATGTAAATGGATATCCATACAATGATTTGCTAAGCAAAATCTCGCCGAATAACCCAGTAATACTTGGGCATGCGAGCGGACATTCGCTGATAGCAAATGAAGCTGCAATGAAAATAGCCGATATATCAAGGGAAACTGCAGATCCTGTCGGAGGTCACATCGTGAGAGATAAATCAGGAGTGGCTCTTGGCGTATTTGAAGAACGGGCTATGGATCTTATTAAAAACCCATACCAGGAAATCCTGAACAGGCTTCCTGAAAAGGAAAAAAGGAAACTGTGGCTAAAAGCCATTTCGAAATCACAAGTAGAATGTCTTCAGCATGGCATTACGACTTTTGAAGATGCAGGTGCCACCATAAAAGAAATCAACTGGTATAATGATCTTGCAAAACACGACAGTCTTAATGTCAGGTTGTGGGTAATGGTGAGGCACGAATATGATACGCTTAAAGGACTGATGGATAATTTTCCCATTATAAGGTCAGGAACGGATATGTTTACCTGCAATGCGGTCAAAACATACATTGATGGTGCACTTGGTTCATATGGCGCATGGCTTTTAGAACCTTATGCAGATAACCCCGGTTTCACCGGCCAGAATACGACTCCTCTTACAGAAATAAAAAACACTGTAGAACTTGCCATGGTACATGACATGCAGATGTGTGTGCATGCGATCGGTGATCGTGGAAATCGCGAAGTACTTAATATTTATGAAGAGGTAATGAAGGAACATCCTGAAAAAAAAGATTTACGATGGCGGATTGAACATGCTCAACACATCGATCCTTCCGACATGCCAAGATTCAAACAACTGGGCGTCATAGCTTCAATGCAAGGAATACATTGTACTTCAGATGCCCCATTTGTAGTAAAACGTCTTGGTGAAGAAAGAGCACGCACAGGTGCTTATGCATGGAGAAGCTTGCTGGATGAAGGTGTAGTGATCGCTAATGGCACTGATGCGCCTGTCGAACATGTAGATCCCATACCCAATATTTATGCATCAGTGACGCGCAAAAGACTGGACAATGGGATGGTGTTTTTTCCGGAACAGGCGATGACCCGAAAGGAAGCTATTTATTCTTATACACTTGCAAATGCTTATGCGGCAAAAGAGGATGACATCAAAGGCAGCCTTGAGCCAGGAAAGTGGGCGGATATTGTTTTGCTTTCAAAAAATTTGTTGGCTTGTCCTGATGATAGTATTCCGGAGATAAAAGTGATGATGACGATGGTGGGAGGGAAGATCAAGTACCAAAAAAACTGATTTCAATCTTAATAACAACGGAATCGATTTTCGATTTTCGATTTTCGATTTTCGATTTTC
>JBDUAU010000259.1:0-4890 GCA_040004485.1 Saprospiraceae bacterium | reverse complement strand
AAACCAAGCAATGGTCCATATGTATATCCTGCAGCTTTAAATAATTCATTGATCACCGAACCTTTATTGATCAGTTGGAATAGCAAAATCACACCTGCGAATACAATAGCGATAAGAATGTGAGTACGTCTTCTGATTTTTGTTTGAAGGACTTCACCCTGTTGCGCCCTGTTTTTTTCAAAGCCAAGGAAATCCACACAGATCGTTGTTGTCAATGCTGTAAGCGTTCCGTCTGCGCTGTTGTATGCTGAGGCGACGAGGCCAATAATAAAAGCGATGGCGATATAGACCGGCAGATGGCTCATGGCCAGTAGAGGGTAGAGCTGATCTGACTTGACAGGTGCGGCCAGTTGCAGATGATGCAGATACATCCATAATAATGCACCCAGTGTCAGCACGAGAAAATTGGCAATGACAAGTGTGACAGAGAAGAGAAACATATTTTTCTGGGCTTCACCAATATTCCGGCAGGATAGATTTTTTTGCATCATATCTTGATCGAGGCCGGTCATCACGATGGTGATCAGGGCGCCGCTCAGGAATTGTTTGAAGAAATTATTTTCATCAGCCCATCCGCCTTCGAAGAAAAACACTTTTGCATAGCCGGCATCGCGTATTGCACCCGGAAGATGTGGCAGTGAAATATTCAATTGGTGCATGATCGCATAGATGGTGAGGATGACAGCAGCGAGCATGCAAAATGTCTGCAGTGTGTCCGTAAAAACGATTGTACGGATACCTCCTTTAAATGTATAGACCCATATCAATGCAATGGCGATGACGACTGTGACCGGAAATGGAATACCGAATGGTGCGCAAAGCAATACATGTAAAACCATGACGGCGAGATACATTCTGAATGCGGAGCCGATGAGACGGGAGAGCATAAAAAAAGCGGAACCTGTCTTGTAGGAAACCTTTCCGAAACGCATGCCGAGATAACCATAGATGGAGATAAGGTTAAGGCGGTAATACATGGGCATGAGGAAGAGCGAAATGGTCATATAGCCCAGCAGATATCCCAGGACAACCTGCATGTAGGAGAAGGCCTGGTTTTGGCCGGCTGCACCGACAACGCCGGGGATAGAAATGAAAGTGACACCCGAGAGGCTGCTGCCGAGCATGCCGATGGCGACGAGCCACCACTGGGATTTATGGCGATTGATAAAAAAATCATCATTGGTCGAATTCCGGCTGGTGATCCAGGCGACGAAGATGAGGAGGAGGAAATATCCGGCTACGATGGTGAGGATCCAGAGAGGTGAGATTCCGACAGACGACATGGTGGGAAAGATAAGTCCGGTAAGTGGTAATCAGGATGAAGTGACCAGTTTAAAATTTCACCATCCCATAAACGTCAGGTAGTGCAAAGGAAAATGCCTGGATAGTGTAATCTAACAACGTCTTGCCGGTTAACCTGAAATTTAATGTTTAGTGTGATGACTGTCAGACCATTAAACATGGGGAATAGGTATATACATTTTGACAACAATTGATTATTATATTTAGGGCAGGGAGCGCATTTCCTGAACATCTGGAAAGCGGACGGGCTGAATATCGCTCGGAATTTTAGGGTTTTCTCTTCATTGCATATACCTGAGAGGAGCTAATGTCTCAACCCTTTAATTTAATCCTGCTATGAGTAGACCACCACGTCCATTTTTATGGTTCCTTCCGAACCATATCCCTCCATTGCTCTTAACTAAACAGATCTGCTGTTGATTAGTATCTCGCCGTTCCCCCGGTCTGAAGATTCGTGTCTTTAGATTTTTCTGGTCGGGTCAATATCGGCATGGTGCTTGTAATGCAATGGTGTAATTCTATTGATAGCTGGCAAGCTAACACCCCCAAAGTGAATTAATGAAAACGATCAGAGGCTCAGTGAGTCAGGCTGATCATGGTCCTCTTTTTGGCCCATTTTTATTGAATTTTAACTTGATGGTGAATAGAAATACACAATGCTACCTCAATGCCTTATGATAAGAACGCGTACACATTATAGATTACCTCTTGCCTTTATCGCTTCCTCGCAACGCAAGAGTATTTTGTTTGGATTGATGATCGTGGTGGGGAATTTGATTTTTATGGGTGGGGTATTTGGGCAGACGACGTATATATGGAGTGGTGCAAATGGGGCATCATGGAACGTATCTACTAACTGGACTCCTACACGAACTGGTGGTGGAGCTACAACTGACATTTTAGTCTTTAACTCTGGAACTACACTTACAGTAATAGATGTAAATAATCAAACAATTGGTAAATTACAAATCACAGGTTCTGGCTCAAATATTACTCTCAAGCCTGTAACCTCTACCAGCCCGACACTTACAATAAGTGCAGTGGCTACTGATGCTTTGACAGTCGCCTCAGGATGCACACTAACTATTCTTGGTATAGACGCTGCAACTGATAGAAATTTAAACATAACAACATCAAATACCTCCGGTTTGGAAGTAAATATTGATGGAACAGTAATCGTGGGTTATGATAATGGACAGATAAATGCGGCAGGTTCTTTCGCAAAAGGAGCAAATGCAGTAATAAATTTTAAAAGTGGTTCTTTATATCAACATGCGATCAATGGTGGGAATATCCCAGTTTCCAATTGGGATCCAAATTCAACATGTAACATTACTGGAATTATAGCCAGTTATCCAGGGAACACAGGCCAAGCATTCGGAAATTTAACTTTTGATTGTCCAAGCATGTCTTCGGGTTCAAAATTTATGGCGAACACAGGCCTTTCTATCGCAGGAAATTTTCAAATTATCAATACAGGATTGGGTGTTTTACAAATGAATCAAGCATCTGTGAACGTAGAGGGCTATTGTTTAATAAGTGATGATTTTCAATTTAATAACACAAGTAATAGTCCAAGAACACTTAATGTTAATGGAGATTTTACTTTAACTGCGGGTACATTCTCACTTTCAATTTCAACAGGAATAGATACTTTACAAGTGAAGGGTAATTTTTCTTTAACAGGTGGAACATTGACTGAAAATGGAACAAACCCTTCTGTAATATTCAGCAAATCAGGTACCCAAATATATACTTCCGGAAGTACGGTGTCAAATGCCATTCTTTTTATCGTAAATAATGGTACAACCCTGCAAATGGCATCCGTAAGTACTTCTGTTGATGGGGCTGGATCTTTTACTTTAGCCGCTGGCGCAACATTAGGAATAACTTCAAATGCAGGCGTCAATTCCATAGGTACGAATACTGGAAATATTCTTACAACTGCAGCACGAACTTATACCGCAGGTTCAAATTTCTTATACAATGGCAGCGCAAATCAATCAGCAGGTAGCGGTCTTGCAGCAACAACAAAAGCTAATATCACAATTAACAATCCAGGCAATACTGTCACCCTTGAAGGAAATACATTACTTACAGGAGCACTGACTTTGAATGAAGGATCAAATCTTGCATTATCAACATTTAATATCGGATCGCCAACAAGTGTTGTGCTTAAATGCGGAGCTACAGCAGCCTCCTCAATTTCAGGAAGTGGAACACTTACATTGGGCGGACCTGTAAATGTTATGGATGCTACGACAGGCACAAATGGAGCAACTATTTCTTGCCCGATTGTATTAGGCGCTACAAGAACAATGACTGTCGAGGATGATGGAACAAGTGCTGCAGACCTCACACTTGGTGGAATTGTAAGTGGTGGATCAAGTGTAGGAATAACAAAAGAAGGTGCAGGTACTTTAGTTCTAACTGGTACAAATACATACCAGGGAGCAACCAGCATTAATAGCGGTATACTTTGCGCACAAAATAGTTCTGCCGTAGGCGCTACATCTGGCGGTGTGACTGTTGCAAGTGGTGCAAGACTTGAAGTACAGGGAAATATCAGTGTAGGAAATGAGGCGTTATCACTAGCTGGTGAAGGAGGAGTTACGAACGAAGGAGCCCTTTGCAATGTAAGCGGAACAAATACATGGGGTGGAGCGATCACCATCAATGCTGCCACAACAAGAATAGGAAGTGCATCAGGATTACTTACACTTTCAAGCAACATCAATCTTCAGTCAAACACCCTTACTCTGCAGGGCTCATCGACAAGTGCAAATCTCATCAGTGGTATTATCTCAGGTAGTGGCGGTAGCCTGATCAAAGAAGGAACAGGCACATGGTCATTATCCAATAGCAACAATTTCACCGGTGGAGTGACATTGAGCAATGGAAAACTAAATATCAATAATTCAAATGCACTGGGTACTATAGCCGGTACATTCACCATTGGAGGTGCGGGAAATTCTACTACAATTGACAATGCAACCGGTTCGGCAATTACGATATTAGATTACCCGATGAACTGGAATGATGATTTCACATTTACAGGTACACAATCTTTAAATCTTGGAACAGGCATTGTTGCGCTGCAGGAAAATCGCCAGGTAGCTGTAAGTGCAAATACACTGACTGTTGGTGGAGTGATCAGCGGATCAGGATACAGTCTGACAAAAAACGGAAACGGAATACTGACACTTACAGGCGTAAATACTTTCACCGGTGGAACTGTATTGAATGCAGGTACACTGAATATTAATAATTCAAATGCATTGGGAACAGCCGCAGGAACATTTGTAATCAATGGCGGTATGATTGACAATACTACTGCATCATCAATTACTACATTGAATTATCCGATGGCATGGAATGATGATTTTACATTTACAGGAACACGCTCTCTGAATCTCGGAACAAGTGCAGTGGCAATGCAGGAAAACCGAATCGTCACCACAAATGCAAATACACTTACAGTCGGTGGTACGATAAGCGGATCAGGCTTAAGTTTAACTAAATCGGGTGCCGGTACCCTCACACTATCCGGAGCAAATGATTTCAGCGGAGGTACTACATTAATTGCAG